>JAYTXO010000279.1:0-8043 GCA_043742905.1 Microbacteriaceae bacterium
ATTGCGTACACCCCAGAGAGAGGCAACCACGACCATGCTCCGGTCGGTTCAGACCGTTCTTCGAAAGTACGCGGACTTCTCTGGGAGCGACAAGAAAGACATGACCACCCTCGGAAACTTCGGCGTCGAGAGAACCCTCATCGAAACCGGAGATGCTCTCGCGACCAAGGAAAGCGATGCGCTGTTCTCCGGTTTCATGAAGTACTTACTGCAGGGCCTGATCACGATCGATCCGGCGCTGAACGGTGACGCTACCGGGGCCAAGAACACTCAAGCGACGACCGCGCCCGGGGTCGCCCACACCGCTGCGCATGCCCTGAACAGTACCCCGGGAAATACGAGCACAAGCAAGTCCAGGCGGGCATCCTGTATGCACAGTCCTGCCTCCACGCCCGCACCCTCCGGCTGGTCATGCAGCCCCTCAGCCAGGTGGTGCAGGGGTACCCGACCTTGGCCGTCCCGTATGTCGCGATCCACGCTGACTACGCATCTCAGGGTCAGACCATTCAAATGCTGGTGCGGATGGGCACTGCGACAACTCAACACCCGGTCTCCGTGAGACGAGACGCGAACTCCCTCGTGCACACACCATGACCAGGGCGGCACATCGCACACTCATCGTCGCCCTCTCCTTCGGTGCTGTCTCGGCATTTGGTGGCGCGGTACTTGGCGTTGTCGCGAACGGTGCGGGCGTCTCCCTCAGCTACTTGGACGGAACCCCTTTCACCTCGTACCTGATCCCGAGTCTCATCCTCGGTGTCCTGGTCGGCGGCACCCAGGGGTTCGCGGCGATCGCCACTCAACGTCAGATGGACCACAGTCCCATCGCCGCTGCCGTCGCAGGATTCGGGATGATCATCTGGATCTTCGTCGAACTCGCAATCATCGGATTCGACTGGCTTCAGGTCGTGTACCTCGCGGTCGGGGCCGCCGAGCTGATCCTCGTCTTGGTGCTGCTCGGCGTGCTCAGTGCGGTAACACCGGTACGTCTCGCCAGACGAACCAACCAGCCGGAGTCACCGTAACCAGCGTGGCCTGTCAGGTGCCGTCCTCATCTTGGACACCAGCACAAGGTGTGAGCCGGAAGTATTGATCGCGACCATCGAGGCGCGACTTCCCGGGATTGGCCGGCTCAGACAACGACTCGTCAGTGCGGGATGGCTTATTGGTCGACCGATCTGGGTCGACGATCCGCGGTTCCAGATCGGGATTCACCTCTCGGTTGCCTCCGACGGCGCGATCTCCCGAAAGCCATCGAGACGTCCTAGCGTCCGCCGGATGAGGGCGTGCGTCTGCTCCCCGCACGACTTCGCGACGACCCGAACCCTGGCGCGGCACGGCGCGGCACGGCACGTAAAGTCGTGACATGACTGAGTTGAAGCCGCTGGTTCGCCAGGCCCGCCGCTCAGCCATTGCCATCGTCGCTGGACTCAGCGCGATCGTGCTCTCCATCGGCGGCGGTGCCGTCATTTCGATGCTCGGCAATAGGCCGCTTCCGATTGATGTCGCCTGGTTCGACTTCAGTAACCGCACTCGCTCGCAGCTCATTCTGCAGGTCTCACTTTTTCTCAACGACGCGGGGGCGCAGGTTATGGTCGGGGTGCTCGTACCGGTCGTCGTCGCAATCCTGTTCGGGATTCGCGGTCGAGGGTGGGCCGCTGTGGCCGTGTTGCTCTGTGGGATCTCGAGCGCCCCGCTCGTCACTGCGATCAAGTCGGTGCTCGAGCGTCCTCGCCCCGATCATCACCTGATCTCGGTGTCACTGAGCGCCTACCCGTCCGGTCATGTCGCCAACCTCACCGCCGTAGTCGTGGTGCTCGCCCTCATACTCGGATGGCGCTGGTTCGGCGTGCTGGCGGTTGTTCTTGTCGCCGCCATGGCCCTTAGCCGCACCTACCTCAACGTGCACTGGATCACCGACGACATCGGCGGTCTACTCCTGGGCGCCGGCCTCGCGCTTGTCGTCTGGGGGGCGCTCGCCGCTCGCATCCAAGCCGAACACGGGCTTCCCCGTTCCTGACGGCCTCGGTGGACGGCTGCTTGCTGGCGCGGGCCGATGAGATCACCAGTCGTGCATGCTCCCATCCAGTTGCAGTCGGTTGACCGGAAGGTACGCGCGTTCGTACTCGAATGTCGCGGCGAGATCGTCATCGTATTCGACACCGAGGCCGGGGTTATTACCCGGGTGCAGTAAACCGTTTTCGAAGGTGTAGCTGGTAGCGAAGACCTCGAGTGTGTCGGCCGAGTGCTTCATGTACTCCTGGATGCCAAAATTGTGGATCGCGATGTCAAGATGCAGGGCGGCGGCCTGGCCGACGGGCGAGATGTCGGTGGGACCGTGGAAGCCGGACTTGATCTGATAAACGGCCGCGAAGTCCATGATCTTTTTGAGCGCGCTGATCCCTCCAGTGTGGGTGCCGGCGCTGCGCACATAGTCGATCAGCTGTTCAGTGATCAGCGTCTGGTAGTCGAAAACCGAGTTGAACACTTCGCCGATAGCGAGGGGTGTGGTGGTCTGGGAGCGCACTCGCCGCAGCCCCTCTTGGTTCTCACCTGGCGTGCAGTCCTCGAGCCAGAACAGGTCGAACGGTTCGAGCGACTTGCCCAGTGACGCGGCCTGGTTGGGGGTGAGCCGGTGGTGTCCGTCATGCAGCAGCGGAAGCTCGTAGCCGAACTCCTCGCGCACCGCCGCGAACACGGTCGGAATGTGTCGCAGGTACGCGCGGGTGTCCCACTCTTCTTCCTTGGGCACGGCACCACGGCCGGCGGGCTCGTAGTCATATCGCTCGCCGGGATTCTGGTCTGTGGCAACACCGTAGACCTGGCCCAGCCCTGGAACTCCGGTTTGTACGCGGATGGCCTTGAAACCTTGCTCAAGGTGGTTTCGAATCGAGGAGAACAGCGAGGGAAGATCGGAACCCGATGCGTGTCCGTAGGCGAGCGCGCCGATTCGGGATGCGCCGCCGAGCAGCTGGTACACCGGGAGGCCCGTGACCTTTCCCTTGATGTCCCACAGCGCGACGTCAACCGCGGCAATGGCCGCCATGGTGACCGGGCCGCGTCGCCAGTAGGCCCCGCGATACAGGTACTGCCAGGTGTCTTCGATGTTCTGCGGGTCGCGGCCGATGAGAAGCGGCACCACGTGCTCCCGCAGGTAGGCGACGACGGCGAGCTCTCGGCCATTGAGGGTCGCGTCGCCCAGGCCGGTTACGCCGTCCGAGGTGGTGATCCTGAGGGTGACAAAATTGCGTCCGGGGCTGGTGACGAGTACCTCAGCCTTCTCGATGGTGGTCATGAAGAAGATCTCTCTTTCGGTGGCTGGGCGGACTCTGCGTTAGTTCGCGAATAGGACTTCAGGGGGAGTGCGTAGGCGAGGTCGATTGCCGTCTCGATGGCCTCGTCTAGCCCGAGACGATGCTCCGCGACGAGTTGGGCGAGGAACCCGGCGTCCATGCGCCGCGCAAGATCGTGCCGCGCCGGGATGGAGGCGAACGCGCGCGTGTCGTCGACGAAACCGCTGGTGTTGTAGAAACCGGCCGTCTCTGTGGTCAGCTCGCGGAAGCGCGCCATCCCCCCGGGCGAGTCCAGGAACCACCAGGGGGCGCCAAGCCGAACGGCCGGGAAGGCGCCGGCTAGCGGGGCGAGTTCGCGCGAGTACACAGTCTCGTCCGCAGTGAACAGGATCATGCGGAATCGACGGTCATGGCCGAACGCGGCCAACAGCGGCTGCAGTGCCACGGTGAACTCGACCTTGACGGGTATGTCGAAGCCCTGGTCGGACCCGAATCGGGCGGCCTCACCGGGAGAGTAGTCACGAGCGATACCCGGGTGTAACTGCATCACCAGGCCATCATCGAGCGACATCCGCGCAGTTTCGAACAGCATGTTGGCGGCGAACGCGGTCGCGCTCGCACCGTCCACCGGTTGACGCAACGCCGCATCGAAAATGCGCGCAGCATCCGCGGAATCGAGCGGAGCGGTGTCGGCAAGCAGGTGCCCGTGATCGCTCGCTCGCGCCCCCGCGGCGGCAAAGGCGAATCTGCGCTGGCGCAGCGCGTCGAGGAACCCGGCATAGTCGCGCACCTCGACACTGCTGCGCTCGGCGAGAGCACGGATTCCATCGGCCCAGACAGCACGGTCCGGGTAGAACAGTGCGTCCGGACGGAAGGTCGGGACCACCCGCCCACCCCAGCCGGCTGCCGTCAGGGCAGCGTAGGCGACCAGGTCGGACTGGGGGGCATCCGTCGTGCTGAGGATCTCGATGTTGAAGCGGTCAAACAGCGGCCGAATGCGGAACTCGGGGCGTGCGAGCGTCTCGGTGAGTTCGTCGTAGATCCGGTCGGCGCTCTCGGCCGACGGCTCTACGGCCACACCAAAGATTTCGATGAGTTCGTGCTCGAGCCAGTACCGGGTTGGGGTCCCGCGAAAGAGCTTCCAGTTCGCGCAGAATCGTCGCCAGATCAGCCGGTGGTCTGACTCCACTGGGCCGCCAGCCGAGTCGTTGACCGGGGCCACGCCCAACTCGTTGTTGCCGAATCCTTGGGAGACGAGCATCCGACGCAAGTAGTGGTCCGGGATGATAAAAAGTTCGGCCGGGTCGCCGAATGACTCGTTCTCGAGAATTGTCTGGACGTCGATGTGGCCGTGCATCGAGACGATCGGGAGGCCGGAGATGTTGGCGTAGATCTCGCGGGCGATGTCGCGCTCGACGGGTGCGGACGGGAGTGCCCGATCGGGGTGAAGTGTCCACATGCTCGCCATTCTCTGCCTCTCCCTGAAACAAAACAAGCACTTGTTTCAGTCGTCGTATCGGCTGCGTTCTGCCGTGTCTGCTGTAATCCCGCCACTATCGTCCGTCAATTATTGACATGTCACGATGCACTGTGCGCGAGGCCGAGCCGCAACAAAACAAAAATAGAGCCGAACTTGACGAATCACTGAAAACGTTTGCAGAATAGGCGCACCACGGCATTTGAACATATTGATGACGATTCGCACGAGGCGGTGTGGCATGGCTGTGACGATAAGAGACGTTGCTCAGGAGGCCGGGGTCTCGATCTCGACTGTGTCGCGCGCACTCGCCGCACCGGAGCACGTCGCGGAGGCCACGCGACTCCACGTCGAATCCATCGCCATTCGGATGGGGTACCGCCCCAACAGCAACGCCCGTAGCCTCATCACGGGTCGGAGCGGAAGCATCGGCCTGGTCGTTCCCGACCTGGAGAACCCCTATTTCGGCTCCGTGTGCAAGGGTGTCCAGGCTCGCGCGAGAGCAGCTGGTTACACGGTTTTCATCGCGGACACCGACGAAGATCCCACGGTGGAGGCCGAGGCGGTGCACAGCCTGATCAAGCAGGTGGACGGCGTGATCCTGTGTTCCGCGCGCACCACAGATGACGAGATTCGACAGCTTGCGATCGAAACTCCGCTTGTGCTCGCGAACCGGTACTTGGAGGGGATCCCCTCGATCATCTTCGATAATCGTGGGGGACTTGTTGCCGTGATGCGTCACCTCGTGGCGCTTGGGCACCGTCGAATCGCTTATGCCGGCGGCCCTCTGAAGTCGTGGTCGAACGGCGAGCGGGCACGGGGCTTCTCGGGCTTTGGCGAGGGGCATGTCGGCGTGGAACTGACCGATCTCGGTAACTTTCCGCCGTACTTCTCCGGCGGCGTGCAAGCAGCCGATCTCGCGGTAGCGAGCGGAGCGACCGCGGTAGTCGCCTTCAACGACATCATGGCGCTTGGGGTGATCGACCGTCTTCGCCAGCGAGGCCTCACGGCCCCCGACGATATGAGCGTCACCGGTTTCGACAACGTCGCGGTCTCCACCTTCAGCCGACCGAACCTGACCACCGTCGACCTGCCGCGGTTGCAGATGGGGCGCCTGAGCTTCGATGCTCTCCTCGACTCCGTTCGGGGAACGCCGAAGACGGCTGCTCTGCAACAACTGACCGTCGATCTCGTGATCAGGCAGTCATCCGGAGTGCCGCGCCAGTCCGCTCAAGTGCCAGTGCGCGTCACAGAACTTCTCGACGACGACGTTGAGATCACAAAAAAGAGGAAGGAATAGGACACCGCTTGTGACCCGAGTCAAGGATTCAAAATACGACTGAACACGTCGCTCTCCGTGCCGACCCTGGTCATCGTAGGTCTGCACACCACCCCCAACAAAAATGGAGAATCACCGGTGACCAACCTGCGCCTTTCGGCGGCAAACCTTGCGTTTTCGGCCGCAACGCGATCGGGGGTAACCGGCCCCTTTGTCGATCCTGAGCAGCTGACAATCGGTATCGTGCACTTCGGTATCGGTGCCTTCCACCGAGCGCACCAGGCGGTGTTCACCGAGGAAGCCGCGGCGGCCACCGGCGATACTCGCTGGGGAATCATGGGCGTGACTGGCCGACGCGACGCGGTTGTCCGCCAGCTCGGCCCGCAGGACTGCCTGTACGGAGTGCTCGAGCGGGGGGCGGATTCGACGAGTCTGATGCTTGTCGGCTCCGTGCGGGACGTCGCCTGGCCGGGTAATGAGTCGGCTCGGGTGGCGGAGATGATCGCCCGCCCCAGCACCCACATCGCGACTCTGACCATCACTGAAAAGGGGTATCTCCGTGCGGCAGATGGCGACGTCGACCTGAGCCTTGACGTCGTTCGTCATGACGTGGCTATCATTCGAGCGGAACTGGTGGGGGAGAGTGGACTGGCACCCTCGAAGACACCACTTGGCTTGCTCGTTCGCGGGCTGGCGCGACGATTCGGCCGCGGTGCGGAACCTTTCACCGTCATTCCCTGCGACAACCTCACAGACAATGGCCCGACGACGCAGCGCCTCGTCGCATCACTAGTCGTCGCTGCCGGTCTCGATGGCGAAGGGTCGGCAGCCGATCAGGCGGAATCATCCGCAGTCGTCGCCCGCTTTGCGGACTGGCTGGCGACAGCCGTGACCTTCCCCTCGACCATGGTCGACCGGATCACGCCCCCAACGAGCGAAGCTGATCGTCTGCTCGGGCTGGAGATGCTCGGGCTGAAGGATGACGCGCTCGTCGTTGCCGAGCCGTTCCGACAGTGGGTAATCGAGGATCGCTTCGCGGGCCCGCGACCGGCGTGGGAGCGGGCCGGTGCGATACTCACCGCGGACGTGGCACCCTACGAGCGTGTCAAACTCCGCGTGCTCAACGGGGCGCACTCAATGCTGGCCTACCTCGGCGCACTCACCGGACACGAAACCATCGCGCAGGCGGTGGCGGATGTCCGCCTGCGCGACGAGGTGCTGCATGCTCTTGACGATGATGTGCTGCCGACCCTCGACGCGCCTGGCGGGCTCGATCTCGAAGAATATCGAGACTCGGTGCTGCGGCGGTTCGCGAACCCCAACCTCGAGCACACCACGCTCCAGGTGGGCATGGACGGTTCCCAGAAGATTCCGTTCAGATTCCTCAGCGCGGCAGCCGATCGACTCGCTGCTGGGCATCTGCCGCGGGGTCTTGCTCTCGCTCTCGCGGCCTGGGTCACCTTCATCGCGTGGACTTCGGATGAGGGAGGTCCAGCGCTTGACGACCCCTTGGCTGCGACTCTGAAGGCTGCCGTAGGGTCATCAACCGCGCTCCGAGCAGACCCCGCTTCCGCCGTGGACCGCGTGTTCGCGATCGAGGAGATCTTCCCCACGACTGTCGGTGAGTCGGAGGCCTTCCGCGCCGCCGTCGTATCCCGGCTTTCCGATGTTCGCGATCTGCAGAGCGCATCCGCGAAGCTGTGATCAGGGAGGCGTCCAGCGCGGAACGCAGTTGTTTAAAACTTTTCGTCCGAGATCTATCGAAGCGGGTGAGGCCGGTCGTTCCGCAGCCGGGAGCACGGCGCGGCCACGTGCCATCTGAGCGTTTCCAGCAGGAGCACGCGGGAACCAGGCGGCACGGTCTCGCAGCTTTCCGAGGCGGCAGCCAGCTGCGGGCGCCATTCCGGCCCCGACGAACGTCGGGTGTATTGCGGGAAAAACTGCACGACGACCGAGACGAGAAGCAGACCGCTGAGCACGGCGAGAACCACCTT
>JAYTXO010000280.1:0-3107 GCA_043742905.1 Microbacteriaceae bacterium
GACACGGTGCGCAAAGCCATCTCTGCCGACTCGCTGAGAGCGATCGATATCGTCGAGGAGTAGCTCATCTGTTTGGTGCAGTTTTGTGTGGGGCCCCCCGCGCGCGCCGGGTCACGGAGTTTCCGGTTCAGCAGGCCTACGGCAGCGGATCGACCTTGGTCTCGCGCGATGAAACGTTCTCGCCGCTCTGCGGATCAGCGCTGGTGCGCACCGTTGTCACGCTGCTGCGCTTTCGAACCATCAACACGATGCCGATGATCACAACGACCACGCCTGCCCCCATCAGGAGGTTGCCGACCAGCTGCAGGTTGATCCAGGTCAGTTGCACGTTGAGGGCGAAGCGCATGATGGCGCCGATGACAAAAAGGAAGATTCCAAGGCCAATACTCATGTCACGAACGATACTCCGCGAGTACCCCCCAAATGGGGGCCACCGAAGGGATGGCCGGTGCTCGCGATAGGGTTTCTGTGAATCGGGAGTCCCGCAATCGCACGTCGAATAGCGCTCGACTGGGAGCCGCCTGACAGTTCGATCGATGCGCCGAAATAGTCGCATCTCCGCCCAGTTTGCAGGAGAACCAGTGACCCGCACCATCGACCTCGCCACCATTCCGGGCGACGGTATCGGACCAGAAGTGATCGCCGAGGCGGTCGATACGCTGCAGGCCGCGCTCGGTGATGAGGCAGTATTGCGGGTCACCGAGTACCCGTTCTCAGCGCGGCACTATCTCGAGACCGGCGAGATCCTGAGCGACGATGACCTGGCAGCTTTGGTGCGGCACGAGGTTATCCTGTTGGGCGCGGTCGGCGGCGACCCGCGCGATCCGAAGCTCGCGGGCGGGATCATCGAGCGCGGTCTGCTGCTCAAGCTGCGCTTCGCCTTCGACCACTATGTCAATCTTCGGCCGACCGTGCTTTTTCCCGGGGTCATGAGTCCGTTGTCCGTCCCCGGCGACGTGGACTTCGTGGTTGTGAGGGAGGGGACCGAGGGGCCGTATGTCGGCAATGGGGGCAGCATCCGAGTGGGAACCCCGCAGGAGATCGCCAACGAGGTCAGTGTGAACACCGCCTTCGGAGTGCGGCGCGTGGTCAAGTACGCCTTCGAGCTGGCCGAGAGGCGCCGCAAGCAGTTGACCCTCGTGCACAAGACGAACGTGCTTACCCATGCCGGGTCGTTGTGGGCGCGCACCGTGCAGGCCGAAGCGGCGAATCACCCAGGAGTGGCCTGGGACTACCTCCACGTGGATGCCGCGACCATTTTCTTCGTCACCGACCCGGCGAGATTCGACGTCATCGTCACGGACAACCTCTTCGGCGATATTCTCACCGACTTGGCTGGCGCGATCAGCGGCGGCATCGGCCTGGCGGCCTCGGGCAACATCAACCCGGATGGCACCTTCCCCAGCATGTTCGAGCCCGTGCACGGTTCGGCTCCGGACATTGCGGGGCAGCAAAAGGCCGACCCCACCGCGGCGATCCTGTCCACTGCTCTCCTTCTCGACCATCTCGGGATGCCGCAGTCCGCCAGGCGCGTCGAGGCCGCGGTGACAGCCGATCTCGCCGCCCGCGGCTCGACCGCTCGCAGCACCGGTGCCGTCGGCGCGGCGATCAGACAGCAATTGGGTTCACACTAGACGTCACGACCTCAACATCGGAGACAGCATGGCGATCAACCTCCTCCCCATGGCCACCCAGAGCCTGCTCTGGCGGGTTACCCGCAACGCTGCCGCGAAGACGGATGCCGAGCGCGACGCCCTGCTGAACAGCGGGGAGCTGGGCTTCGGCAAGACCTTCACCGACCACATGGTCGACATCTGTTGGTCGGAGCGTGGCGGCTGGCACCGCCCGCGCGTGCAGCCCTACGGTCCCATCGCCTTGGACCCTGCTGCGGCCGTGTTGCACTACGCGCAGGAAGTCTTCGAGGGGCTCAAGGCTTACCGTCACGCCGACGGTTCGATCTGGACCTTCCGCCCCGAACAGAACGCCGCGCGGATGCAGCGTTCCGCTCGCCGACTGGCGCTCCCCGAACTCCCTACCGAGTACTTCCTTGAGTCGATCAAGCAGCTCGTGGCAGTGGATGGTGCGTGGGTGCCGACGGCACCCGAGACCTCGCTGTACCTGCGTCCGTTCATGTTCGCCAAGGAGGCCTTCCTGGGCGTGCGCCCGGCAACCAAGGTCAACTATTACGTGATCGCCAGCCCTGCTGGGGTCTACTTCTCCGGGGGTGTTGCCCCGGTATCCATCTGGCTCTCGACCACCTACACGCGTGCGGGTCACGGTGGAATGGGCGCGGCGAAGACCGGCGGCAACTACGCCGCCTCCCTCGTAGCGCAGCAGGAGGCGTACGACAACGGCTGCGCCCAGGTGCTCTTCCTCGATGCACAGGAGGGCAAGTACCTCGAGGAGCTCGGCGGCATGAACGTCGTGCTCGTCACCAACGACAAGCGCATCATCACCCCCGACAGTGAATCGATTCTCGAAGGCATCACCCTTGACTCGGTGCTGCGGCTCGCGCGCGACCGCGGTTACACGGTCGAGCAGCGACCGGTGACGATCGACGAGTGGCGCGAGGGCGTCGACTCGGGCGAGATCATCGAGGCCTTCGCTTGCGGAACGGCAGCTGTGATTACGCCGATCTCCGAAATTAAGTCCGCTAATTTTGGCATCTGGATGCCCGAGATCGCCCCGGAGGATCGCGTCGCGCTATCCCTCCGCGAAGAGCTGACCGGCATTCAGTACGGCCGCGTCGCGGATCGCCACGGCTGGCTGACGCGACTCGACGGATAGCACCTCCCCGCCGCGAGTCGTCGCCCGCCAGCCCAATCTCGGCTCGTCACCGGGACCTGCACGCGGTGCCGCTCGCGCTCGGAGACGCTTCTCGGCGCTCTGGTCTCGTGGGCCGGCCTTCCGGAACCCACTCTGAACTAGCCGCTCAAGCTGCAGAACAGCGATGTCGTCTGTCTCGACATTTCGTGGCCGGAGTTGAGGGTCGCCATCAGATGTGACGCACGATGGCACGAAACCCGGGCCCGGCGCGCCGCGATTTTGGGCGGCACGAGCGGCAGGTCGACGCCGCTTGGACGGCGGTTCGTGAACGGCGACGAACT
>JAYTXO010000281.1:0-3853 GCA_043742905.1 Microbacteriaceae bacterium
CAGAGCGTCATCGATCGCTGACGGGACCGGCGGACACGCGTCGGAGAGCGCGTACCACTCGGCTCGCGTCCCGACGGTGACCGCGTCATACGAACTCCAGGGCGAACCATCGTTCACCGCGCTGAGGAAGGCCGCTCGGCTCGGGATCCGGTCGACGTGGTACCCCCGCGAAGCGAGACAGCGATCCAGGAAAGTGAGGTAGTACCCGTAGAGCTCGACGCGCTGGGGCTCGTTCATCGCGAAGACGCGAGTGTCGACCGGGTGCGCCGCGTAGCAATCGTCGACCACGAGTCCACGCCCGACGCACCGGCTGAGCACTCCGGGTAACTGCGCCTGCGTCCAGAGCTGCACCCACGGGGCCCCGAGTTCGAGCCGCCCGCCGCTGTCGACGAATCCGGACGCCCGGATGACGGCCGTCAGTTCGGCATCGTTCGGGGTGGTGCGCGGGGTCGCCGCGCAGGCTACCAACGCGATCGTCGTAATAACGGCGACCGCGGCGAGCCCGATCATGCGTGACACCGACGTCATGTCTTGACGATCCCACCGTCACGCTGACCGGACAAGACCCGTCAACGATCGGCAACCGACCCCGTGGCGGAGAGAGTGGATGATCCTGTCCGGGGAGCGATCCGGTACCGAGAATCCCGGGTCTCGGGTTGAATGAGTGCATGGCACCGCATCCCGACCGCATCCCGATCGACGGCATCACCATCGTCCGCGAGTTCGAGGCGCCGATCGAGCAGCTCTTCGACGCCTGGATCACTCCGCGGCAGTTCGCAGTCTGGTTTGGCGCCGAGAACGGCGAGATCCCGGTCGACACAGTCGAACTGGATGCCACACCGGGCGGCGTCGCAAAGGCCACGATGTTCGCAGGACCCGATCGTGTCGAGACCAACTGGGTCGGTGAGTTCGTGACGGTGATTCGCCCGAGCAAATTGGTGATCGGCTTCGCCGACGGGGATCCCGCTGACGGCTACGTCTACCTCAGCGTGCTGCTTGACGATCTCGCCGGACGCACCCGGATGACCTTCCACCAAGGGGGTGGCGCGCTGGCGCCCGAGCAGCTCGAGCAGGCCAAGGCCGGCTGGATAACGTGCTTCGACGTGCTGGACGGTCTGCTGCGGGAATCCCAACTGGACTGAGAGCTACTCACGGACGCGCCGAGCGCCGACAGCCAGCATTTTTCGGAAGGTCGACCTAGCCTCGGGGCATGGCAACCGTGGAACTGACCGAGCAGACCTTCGAGGGCACCGTGCTTGGCGAGGGCATCGTCTTCGTCGACTTCTGGGCCGAATGGTGCGGTCCATGCAAGGCCTTCGGCCCGATCTACGACGCGACATCGTCCGCTAACGAGGACATCGTGTTCGGCAAGGTCGATACCGATGCCAACCAGGATCTCGCCGGAGCCATGGGCATCCAGGCGATCCCGACGCTGATGGCCTTTCGCGACGGGATCGGCGTCTTCTCTCAGGCTGGGGCGCTTCCGCGACCCGCCTTCGAGGACCTCATCGCCAAGGTGCGCGCCCTCGACATGGATTCCATCCGAGCCGAAATCGCCGCAAAGAGCAGCGAGCCGGCCGAGGCGTAGTTGACAGCTAAGGTCAGTGCAATGGCGGGCACCGACGAACTATTTCCCGATGCCATCGAGCATCCGGCCACCCCGGCGCCGCGCCGTGCACTCGGGATCGCCGCATTCCTTCTGGGCTTGCTCGCGCTGCTGGGCGATCTGCTGGGGATCGTCGTCGCGGTGGTCACGCTGGCCAGAGCCGCGACGCACGGCGATCAGACCCTGAGCAACGTCGACAGCAGTCTCGGCGCCGTCATCGGCGTGGTCGTCCTGGAGTTCGTGATCTTCGTCGGCGGTGTCGTGATCGGACTGATGGCCCTCATCTTCGGGATTCTGGCGGCCATCCGTCGCCGTGGTCGCGTGCTCGGGGTGTTCGGCGCGGTCTTCGGACTATTCGTGCTGCTCACCCACCTGGTGCTCGCGATCGTTGTCAGCAGCTCGGGCAATGTGCCTGGCGTGACGGCCTAACTGCTCAACGCACGCTGCCCGTCAGCAATTCGACCCGGTAGACGCCGCGCTTGCGAACGAGTCGCGCCGGGATCCGCGCCTTGCCGACCGTATCGCCGAGCCGACGCAGGGTCTCATCCACTACGGGTTCGAGCCCGCGCGGCACAGAGCCGACGGGCCCGCTCACCCTGCGCCCGGTGAACAGCCGCACCACGATGGCCTCATCGGTGCGCTCCTGCTCGATCGTGCGCGGGGAGATTGCGGTCAGCAGCTCGGAGTCACCAGATTCCGCGATCGTGCGCAGCTCGTCCTGATACGGATCGCTTCCGGCCAGCACCATGGTGACGCGGTTACTCCGCGCGGCCAGGCCGAAGGTGTAGTCGTCAAAACTCCCCGATCCGCGGTCGGACTTGGGTAGCGAGGCATCCGTGCCGCGCCTGCCGAAAATCGCCATGCGCTCAGAACCCGCTGGGCGAGCGCGGCGTGTAGTGCTCCTCCAGGCGAGCCAGCTCGACGTCGCTGAGGTCTAGCTCGACTGCCGCGACGGCGTCGTCGAGGTGGTGCGGCTTCGTCGCTCCCACGATGGGTGCGGTGACCGCCGGCTGGTGCAGCAGCCAGGCGAGCGCCACCTGGGCGGCGGGCACCTCGCGTTCGGCGGCGACGGCGGCCACCGCATCTACGATCTGGTGGTTGGAGTCCTCGTGGTAGAGCTTGGCGAGCACCTGATCTGTTGCAGCGCGCGCGGTCGCGGTCCCCCACGGCCGGGTCAGGCTGCCGCGGGCCAGCGGGCTCCACGGGATGACGCCGACGCCCTGATCGACGCAGAACGGATGCATCTCCCGCTCCTCCTCGCGCTGCAGCAGGTTGTATTGGTCCTGCATAGAGACGAAGCGCGTCCAGCCGTTCAGATCGGCGGTGTATTGCGCCTGGGCGAACTGCCACGCCCACATCGAAGAGGCGCCAATGTAGCGCGCCTTCCCCGCACGCACGATGTCGTTGAGGGTCTCCATGGTCTCCTCGATAGGCACTAGCGGGTCCCAACGGTGGATCTGGTATAAGTCGACGTAGTCGGTGCCAAGTCGGCGCAGGCTGTCGTCGATTGCGGTCAGGATCGCAGCGCGGCTGAGTCCGCCGCCTTTCGGCCCAGCGAACATCCGCCCGTGCACCTTGGTCGCGATGACCACCTCGTCGCGCTTTGCGAACTCGCCGAGCAACTGCCCCGTCATCTCCTCGCTCGAGCCGATCGAGTACACGTTGGCGGTGTCGAAGGTGGTGATGCCAGCCTCGATCGCCTGGCGGAAGAAGGGGCGACTCTCGTCGATTCCCATGCTCCACGGGTGAGTGCCGAGGTCGGACTCGCCGTAGCTCATGCAGCCGAGGATGATGCGCGAGACCTCGAGTCCGCTAGATCCGAGTCGAAGAGTGTCCATGTTTCAACGCTACTCTGCTCACCCCGACTGCCGAGGAGCCCCTCGCCAGGGTCCTGAACGATATGAGAGCCCTCGCAGGGACCCTTCGGCAGAATGGGAGGGTGCAGCCCACCAACGCCGCCCAGCATGCCGATGCTCTCGCCGACCGCGTCCCGCAGCCCGACGAGGTGCGCGAGGGCATCTGGTCGATCCCGCTGCCGATGGAGCAGCCGGGCAATCCGTTCTCACTCTGCTACGTCGTGGCGGGATCCGATGGCTCGCTGCACCTGATCGACTCGGGCTATAACACCGACGACAACTGGGAGCGACTTCTCCAGGCCCTGCGCGGTTTCGGCCGGTCCATCGACGACGTCGCGACCGTGTTCATCACCCACCTGCACCCCGACCACCTGGGGCTGAGCGAGCGGCT
>JAYTXO010000282.1:0-5194 GCA_043742905.1 Microbacteriaceae bacterium
GGCGTCGACATGCTCCACCTGCGCATGGCCGACGTGGGCAGCCTGGCGGCGGCGGACGTCGCGCGCGAGTTGGACATTCCCGTGGTGTTCACGGTCGCGCCGGATCCGCACGCGGTCATCCAGTCGCTGGATCTCTCCGGCCAGCTGACCCGCGGCAACTTCGGCGACGTCGACGAGACCGACCACTTCTGGTTCCGCGGCCGACTCGTGCAGCGACTCGCTGGGAACGCGGCTCACACCGTACTCTTCCCGCGCCGCACCCTGCAGCAGGACATGAGCCAACTGCTCGGCATCGACATCACCGCGCACCCGGAGCGGCACAGCGTCGTCCCCGAGGGCATCGACCTCGACGTCGTTGATCGCGCGGTCACCGAGGCCGCCGACGTGGCTGCGGGGCTGCCAGCCACGCCGCCGCTTGCGGAGCTCAGCGCCCTGCTGGAGCAGCTTCCTGTTGAGCGCCGCGGGCTGCCATTGCTGGTGAGCGTCGGCCGCTTTCACCGGGTGAAAGGCATGTCGGCGATTGTTGACGCTTGGGCCAACGGACCGCTCGCGACGGCGGCGAACCTGCTGCTGATTGGCGGGTCGCTCGCTGACCCGTCCTCGGACGAGCGCGAGCAGCTTGATGCGATCGACCGGATCGTGCCGGCTGCCGCTCGCGTTGCGCACGGGCTGCTGTTACCGGGGCACCAGCCGAACGATGTCGTGGCGCACTGGGTCGCCGCAGTGCGGTTCGGTATGCCGGGTCTGTCCTCGCCGCGAGGCGTCTACGTCTGCGGCAGCGTGAAGGAGGAGTTCGGCATCGCGCTCCTTGAGGCGATGGCCTCCGGTCTCGTCGTGGTGGCCCCAGATGGCGGCGGCCCCGCCACTTACGTCAGGCAAGCCGACACCGGCTTCCTCACGCGTACTTGGGACGTCTCGGCGCTCCGCGAGGCGATGGGCGAAGCGCTCGCTGCTGCGTCTCTCGAGACCACCGACGCGCGCGCCGATCGCTCGCGTGCCACGGTGGCGGACAGCTTCACGATCCAGGCGATGGCACGCACGCTCGCTGGCGTCTACGAGACCGTCCACATCGAGGAGAACCAGCTGCGTGAGACGTCGGCGGCCACCTGGTGACGTTGCTCGTCATTAGCCCGGACTACGCCTCCCATCTGCTCCCGCTGGTCACTCTTGCGACCGCCTGGCGAGATCGCGGGGAGCGTGTAGTGGTGGCAACGGGGGAGGCCACGGCATCCATCGTTGCGTCGTTCGGCTTCGAGCGTGTTGAGCTGCGTCTTGGTCGTGGCTCGAACCCCGGCACGATCCGGGCCGAGGAGCAGCCAGCCGAGGAGGACGACTCGCTGCGGGAGTTCTTCACAGCCACGCGCCGTGGCATGGTCCCGACGCTGGCGTACCAGGCGCAGGAGCGGCTGACGGATCTCCTGTGGCGGCCACTCGAGACGGCTCGAGCCGTGCGGGAGGTGGTTGCTTCCGTCGGGGCGGACGTGATCCTGGTCGACCATCTGGCGTTCTCCGCGCGGCTGGCGCTGGACGCCGCGCGCGTGCCGTACGCAGACGTCGTGCTCGGGCATCCGTCTGCGCTGCCGGTCGGTGACGAGCTCTACGGTTTCCCGCCCGAGTGGCCTGACGCCTTCGTGCCCGACCCCGAGGAGCTCGCCGAGTTGCGACGGCTCTGCGCGCGCGTGAGCGAGAACTTCACGCGGGAGTGGAACACCGCCCTCGCCGAACTCGATCCCTTGGCCGCCCCGTCACCGGACGCCTTCGCCGGGCACGGGCCCCTGCTGCTGCTCAACTACCCGCAGGAGTTGAGCGATCCGGCCCGCGACCGGATGCTGGTTCCGCACGTCTATCTGGGCTCGGCTGTGCGCGGCGAAGAGCCAGACCCCGAGGTGGATGCCTGGCTTGCTGCCTCGAACGCTCCTTTCATCTACGTGAGCTTCGGGAGCTTCCTCTCGGTGCGTGCGGACGTGCTCTCCCGCGTTGCGGCGGCGATCCGCGCCTGCGGTCTGCGGGCAGCAATCGCGACGGGCTCGGCGGACCGCGCCGAGCTGGTCGCGCGAGGGGAGTTGCGTGCCGATTGGCTGGTGCGGGAGTTTCTGCCGCAGGTCACTTTGCTTGATCACGCGACGCTGGCGGTCACGCACGGCGGTAATAACAGCGTGACTGAGGCGGTCACCGCGGGAGTTCCGATGCTCGTGCTGCCGTTCTCGACCGATCAGTTCGCGGGCGCTCGGTCGCTTGAGCGTGCCGGGCTGGGCACGGTACTCGACCCCAATCTGGCGACGGTTGAGCAGCTCACCGACGCGCTTCAGGGGCTCCTCGCCGCCGATCGCACGGCGTCCGACGCGCTTGCACGGTCGCTTCAGAGCACCCCGGGCAGGGAGCGCGCGTTCGCCGCGTTGCTCTCCTCGACCAGCTGACGCATGGTCGCGGGCGACCGCGACGCGCCACGATAGCGGTGGGCCAGCGCCGCGTTGCGGTCGTACTGTGGCCCTTCGCGGAGCTGAGTCTCGTGCTGCATCGCGAACGCACGACCCGGATGCCGCCGCGGCGGCGCCCCGAGCAGCGTTTCGTGTGCGAGAAACCAGGCGGCATCCTCGAATCCCCAGCCACGGAAGCGCTCGTCTTGACCGCCGTGCGCCCACCAGGTACGCGGCGTCGTCACGTAGACGCCCGAGCACGCACCCTTGACGAGTTCGAAGTCGCAGTCGGTGGTAGCAACACCCTCGAACAGTTCGGCGGTTCCGCGCACACCGAGCCAGTGGTACTCGGTGTATGGCAGGTGCACGAGCCCCGAGCTGGCCGCCTGCGCGATTGCGGCGCGAAGCGGAGCGGTCTCCGGGAAGGTGTCAGCATCGCTGATCACGACCACCTCATCCGGGTCGTCAATCTCGGCTACACCGATGTTGCGACAGCGCGCGAGATTGAACAATTCGTCATCGGAATCGACCGTCAGGACGCGCGCATCCGGCACCGCGTTGCGGTACCAATCTGTCACAAACTCGAAGGCTGCCTCGCGCGACGGCGCGGGACGCCAGGGGACGATGACAGTGACCATCAGATGAGCCTATGCGGCGCGAGACAGGTTCCGTTGCCTCGGCCTCTTTGGGAGCCGTGGCCGGGGCGCCAGGGTGACCCGTGACAGGGTGCATCCCCTCACGATCGGCGTCACACTGACGACCGAGATCACATGGCGAGAAGTGCTCGCGATGAAGGTCGTGATCGCGGCACCGCTCACGACGTCCCCTCCCGGGTGCAAGGGGGAGCGGTCAATGTAGTAACCTTGGCAAGTTGCCCAATCGGGCTACGGGTCTGTGGCGCAGCTGGTAGCGCACCTGCATGGCATGCAGGGGGTCAGGGGTTCGAATCCCCTCAGATCCACCGTGTGATGACTCGGGATCTGGCTTCCAGATGAGTCGGGCCATCGTTCATGAAATCTGACCCGCAGCCGGGGAGCTCCGTCGGATCGTCGACATTGACGTGACTGGAGTGATCTGCGGTTCGAGGGAACAGGCAATCGCGACCGGTTCTGCAGACCATCCGCGGTCAGCGGTTGACGCATCGCCACCGAGTAGATCGCGGAATACTGGAAGCAGCAGCGCGGTTCCGGTCGATACAAACGCATGCACTAGGAGTGGTCATGGCCGAAAAATCTGAACCGAAGGCGGTCGAACTTGGACTGGACACATTCGGAGACGTCGAGGTCGACGCCAACGGCGACAAGATCTCCTCTGCGCAGGTGATTCGCAACGTGATCGAGCAGGCGGTGCTGGCTGACCGAGTTGGTGTCGACTTTTTCGGTATCGGCGAGCACCACCGCGACGACTTCGCGATCTCCGCGCCCGAGGTCGTGCTGGCGGCGATCGCCAGTCGCACCGAACGCATCCACCTCGGCACCGCGGTGACTGTGCTCAGCTCGGACGACCCGGTGCGCGTCTACGAGAAGTTCGCAACACTCGACGCGGTCTCCAACGGGCGGGCAGAAATTATCCTGGGCCGGGGCTCGTTCACGGAGTCGTTTCCACTGTTCGGCTTCAACCTGCAGGACTACGAGCTGCTCTTCGAGGAGAAGCTCGATCTGCTCGCCCACCTTCTCGACGGGGAGCCGGTCACGTGGGAGGGCACCATCCGCCCGCCCCTGCTGAATCAAGATGTCTTCCCCAAGACCGAATCCGGCCGCCTCACGGCCTGGGTCGGCGTCGGGGGCAGTCCGGAATCTGTCGTGCGCGCAGCTCGCCACGGCCTGCCGCTGGTGCTCGCGATCATCGGCGGCCAGCCAGCGCGCTTCGCGCCATACGTCGAGCTCTACCACCGCGCCCTCGCGCAGTTCGGTCAATCGACGCTCCCCGTCGCGGTGCACTCGCCCGGATTCATCGCGGCCACCGATGAGGAAGCGGCCGACATCCTCTGGCCGCACCATCAGGTCATGATGAACAGGATCGGCAAGGAGCGCGGCTGGCCGCCCACGAGTCGCGACCGCTTCGAGGACGAGATTCATGACGGTGCGCTGCACGTGGGCTCACCCGAAACAGTCGCGCAGAAGATCGCCGATACCGTGCGGACACTGGGTATCCAACGGTTCGACCTAAAATACACGAGCGGCACCATTCCGCACGAGCACCTCATGACGGCAATCGAGCTGTACGGAACCGTTGTGATTCCGCGGGTGCGCGAACTGCTTGCACATGATCCAGCAGAGGCGCTCGGGATTCGGGCCCAGCGAGTCTGATCGTCTTGGCTTCATAGACTCGAGCCATGATCGGGAAGCATACTGTCGGCTTCACGGATGAGACGGCGTACGACAGCGCAGACGAGGTGGCCAGATGAACCGCCGCCAACACGCCGCCCAACTGTTCGGCGACTACCCCAACGCGCTGCGATTCCGGGTGCGTGCGGCGCGGGATTGGGCGGTCCCCGCTGCCTTCGCCGAGGGCACCGGCCGACCCGTCGTGATCCTCCCGGGGATCTACGAGACCTGGCACTACCTTCGCCCGATCGCCGAACGACTCAGCGCCGCGGGGCATCCGGTGCACGTGATTCCGACGCTGGGGCTGAACCGCGCGCCGATTCCGGCGACTGCGACTCGGGTCTGGGACGAACTCGTCGCCCGCAGTCTGCACCGCGTCGCGATCGTCGCGCACAGCAAGGGTGGCATCGTCGCCAAGCACATCATGGCGCTCCAGGATCGCGAGGGGCG
>JAYTXO010000283.1:0-2307 GCA_043742905.1 Microbacteriaceae bacterium
CTCGCCGGAGGAGTCTCGCTGTACCTGGCAGGGACGGTGTTCTTCTGGCGTCGCATGACCGGCGAATGGCTGGTGCTGCGGCTCGCGGTCGCGACGGCACTGCTGCCCGGCATCGTGATCGCCGCGCTGCTGCCGGCGATGGCGTCGCTTGTGATCGCCGTGGTGGTCGGGATTGCGCTCAACGTGCTCGAGGCGCGCCTGCCTCGACACGCCGGCACTGGCGCTCACGAGATGCTAAGAAATCCCAGTTCGGCGCCCGTGGACTAGCCACTTCTGACGAGTGGAGGGCACCCGGGCATGTGCGCAGGCCGGGGCGCAGGCCGGGCGCAGGCGGGGATGCGAGCGGGTGCGAGCCGCCGCTAGAGCGTCGCGAGTGCCTCTTCGATCACGCCCGCGGCGTCGTCGATGAGCACTTCGCTGATGACGACGCTCGGCATGATCCGCAGCACCGAGTCCCAAGAGCCCGCGTCGAGCGCGATGACGCCGTTGGTTGTCGCGTGCTTGAGCACCGCCGTCAGCGCCTCGGGGTTCGGGTCTTTCGTTCCGTGCTTCACGAGCTCGACTCCGAACATGGCGCCCTTGCCGCGCACTTCCCCGACGACCGGGTACTTCGTGGCCCAGTGCCCGATCCGGTTCCAGAGGGCCTTCTCGACACGCTGCGCCTCGCCCAGCAGGTTCTCGCGCTCGATGAGCTCGAATACGGCGAGGGCCGCGGCGGTGGAGACCGGGTTACCCCCGAAGGTGCCGCCGAGGCCGCCGGGCTGTACGGCGTCCATGATCTCGGCCCTGCCGGTGACGGCGGCGAGCGGGAGGCCGCCCGCGATGGCCTTGGCGGTGGTGATCAGGTCGGGCACGACACCGTGGTGCTCGATCGCGTACCAGGTGCCGGTGCGGCCAATACCCGACTGGATCTCGTCGGCGACGAAGACGATGCCGTTCTGCTCGCAGAACGCCTTGATGGCCTGGAAGTAGCCGGGAGCCGGGATGATGATGCCCCCGTCACCCTGGATCGGCTCGACGAAGAAGGCGGCAACCTCGCTCGCCCCGATGTGGGTGACGATGTAGTCGATCGTCTTGGCGGCTGCCTCCTCGCCCGAGAGCCCGTCACGGTAGGGGTAGCTGACCGGCACCGAGTAGATCTCGCCAGGGAACGGCCCCATCCCCGCGCGCTCCGGATATGGGCGGTAGGTCATCGCCATGGTGAGGTTCGTGCGGCCGTGGAACGCGTGGTCGAGGGTGACGATCGCGCGGCGCCCGGTGTACTTGCGGGCAATCTTCACCGCGTTCTCGACCGCCTCGGCGCCCGAGTTGACCAGGATCGAGTGCTTCTCGAAGTCGCCGGGCGTGACCTCCGCGAGCTTCTCGGCGACGCGCACGTAGTTCTCGTACGGGGTGACAGTGAACAGGGTGTGGGTCAGCTTGGTGACCTGCCCGGCGACGGCGGCCGCGACATCCGGATGCGCGTGGCCGATCGTCGTGACGCCGATTCCGCAGCCGAGATCGATGAGCTGGTTGCCGTCGACGTCGACCAGGATGGCACCCGCACCGTGGTCCATGTAGATGTTCGCGAGCGTTCCGGCGCCGCGCGAGACGCTCCGTACCCGGCGCTCCTGGAGGGCGACAGACTTCGGTCCGGGCAGTGCGGTCACGAGCTTGCGTTCCTGCGACACGCTGAATTCCATGCCGCCAGCCTACGTGCGACCCGGCGACACGGCGGGTGTTGCTGAGCCCACACGTCGCACCAAGCTCGAGTGCGCGAGAATGGCTCAGACACCCCCACGCCTTCGAGGAGTTCGCCGTGCCCGCAGTTCGTTTCCGCCTCACCCTCCGCGTCGGTGCGGTCGCTGTCGCGACCGCGTTGGCGATCGCGCTCGCGGGCTGCACCGCCGCGTCGTCGACTCCTACGACCCCCCCGAGCTCCTCGCCGTCAAGCGTCAGCGCGGCGTGCGTGAACAGCGGATCGGTCTCCGATGCGGTCAAGGTGACGGGTGACTTCGACTCCTCGCCCAACGTCTCGCTCAACGCCCCGCTGAAGGTCTCGTCGACCCAGCGAACAGTGGTCATCGCCGGGAAGGGTGGAAAGGCCAAGCCCGGCAGCATCGTCAACGTCAGCTTCACTCTGTACAACGGGACGACCGGGAAGACCGTCACCTCCACCGGCTACGGCGCTGGGCGCAGCTCGGCGATCACCGTGGACGCCAGCCAGGTGATCAGCGGTCTCGTGAAGACACTCAACTGCGCGCAGGCGGGCGCCCGCATTGTCGGTGTCATTCCGGCCTCCGAGGCATTCGGCAGCGCCGGCTCAAG
>JAYTXO010000284.1:0-8631 GCA_043742905.1 Microbacteriaceae bacterium
GCGGCAACCCCTGCGGACTCCGTCGACCAGGTGACCAAGACCGATCTCCTGGCTGAGCTCCGGCTGAGCGGCGAGGCACACGCGGCCAAGCTGCACGAGCGCGATGTCAACGTGATCGCCTCGCCCGCCCAAGGCATTCGTGAGGTCTTCGATCTCATGCCCACGTCGACCGAGCTGGATTGGTCGACCGTCTCGGAGAAACTCGGCAATGTGCCGACGGCCGTGGCGGGCTACATCGAGACGCTGCGCAAGGGAATCGCCGAAGGCGTCGTGCCCGCGCGCCGCCAGGTGATCGAAACGGCGACCGGGGTGCGGCGCCACGCGGACCCCCGCGGCTTCTTTTTCGACTTCACGGCCGCGGCCACGCTGGAAGACGGGAGCGCACTGCCCGACAGCCTGAAGGCTGATCTGGCCAAGAACGCCCAGGCCTCGGCCGGCGCCTACGCCCGGCTGGCCGAGTTCTTCGAGCTCGAATTGGCTCCGGCTGCTAGCGAGCAGGATGCCGTCGGCCGCGAGCTTTATGCGCTGCAGTCTCGACGCTTCCTCGGGGCCACCATCGATCTCGACGAAACGTACGAGTGGGGCATCGAAGAACTCGCGCGCATGGTCGAGGAGCAAACCCGGATCGCAGGCCAGATCAAGCCGGGCGCCAGCGTTGAAGAAGCCGTCGAGTTCCTCGATGCCGATGAATCGAACAAGCTACACGGCACGGAGGAGTTGCAGCGCTGGATGCAGAACCTCAGCGATCGAGCTGTCGCCGAGCTCTCGGGCACCCACTTCGACATCCCAGATCCGATCAAGAAGCTCGAGTGCATGATCGCGCCCACTCAGGAGGGCGGGATCTATTACACCTCGCCCAACGACGATTTCAGCCGACCCGGTCGGATGTGGTGGAGCGTGCCCGAGGGCGTGACCGAGTTCGACACCTGGCGTGAAACCACGACGGTCTTTCACGAGGGTGTTCCCGGGCATCACCTGCAGCTCGGACAGGCGGTGTACAACCGAGCGTTGCTGAACACCTGGCGCCGCAGTCTGGCAGGGACCAGCGGCCATGCGGAAGGCTGGGCGCTGTACGCCGAGCGCCTGATGGCGGAACTCGGATACCTCGACAACCCTGCGGATCGTTTCGGCATGCTCGACGGGCAGCGCATGCGCGCCGCCCGCGTAGTGCTCGACATCGGGGTGCATCTCGGCAAACCGAATCTCACGGGCAGCGGAGTATGGAGCGCCGATGACGCTCTCACGTTCATGCGCGCGAACGTGAACATGAACGATCAATTCATCCGCTTCGAAGTCAACCGCTACCTGGGCTGGCCCGGTCAAGCTCCGTCGTACAAAGTGGGCCAGCGGATCTGGGAACAGCTCCGCGACGAGGTCAAACAACGCGAGGGGGCTGCTTTCGACATCAAAGCGTTCCACAAGCGCGCCCTGGATCTTGGGGGAGTCGGGCTGGACACGCTCAAGTCCAGCCTGCTGGGCGCCTGAGAATGGACGGCATATGACGATCGAGAGCACCGCACCGGTCGCGTTTGGCGTCGCCAGCAGCTTCGCCTGCCGCACGCTCGGTGAAGCATGGCTCGCGGTGGCGGCCCGCATCCTGGAATCTGGTCGTCCCTCGCGCTACGACGGCCTCCCGATGCGTGAAATCGCACAGGCGACGCTCGATGTCGCCGAGCCTGATCCGGATGACCCGATCATCGCCCGGCTCGCCGATCCGGCGCGTCTCGACTGGATGCGCCGCAACTTCGTGGATTCAGCCAGGGTGGCGGCCCTCGGGGACGCGCGGAGCTACGCGAGCCGGCTGCACGACTACGGGGAGACCGGCCGTGATCAACTCGCGTGGGTGGTGGCTCGGCTCCGCGACAATCCGTTGTCGCGGTCGGCGACGATCACGACCTTCGAGCCATTGCTGGACAGCAGCTACATCCCCTGCGTCAGCGTGCTCGATTTCTGGATCCCGGAGGAGGCGGTCGATCTGGTGGTCTACGCGCACAGCATTGATTTCGGGGCGAAAGGCTATGCGAATCTCATCCAACTGGCCGAATTACAGTCAGACGTGGCGTCTCGACTCGGTCGCGTGCCGGGACGTCTGACGCTCATCGTGAAGTCGGCTCATATCTACGACACGGAGGCCGCATTCATGCGGACGGCTCTCGCTCAGGCGACGTCTGGCTAGGCTGTCGGAGACCGAAACCTTTCAGGAGTTGTTCGTGCCCCGTTCTCTCGCCATCATCCGTGCCTCTGCGGTGGCAGCACTCGTCACTGCCGCGCTCGTCGGGTGCACGCAGGCGCCGACCGCAGCATCCACCCTCAGTTGCGCGGGCTCGATCAAGAAAGTGCTTCTCACCGATAGCTCGGCCACCATCGTCACGAGCTTCGACGCGAAGGACGTTCCGAAGATCTTCGCGATCGCCGCAACCCCGGCTCCGACTTGCTACTACAAGACCACCGAAACCCCGTCGGCGATCAACGGGGTGGCCTACACGGTGACCCATCGGACTCTGTTGTACGTGGGTCTCAGCAATGCGGATGCCGCGGCGCTCGTCGCCGCGCTCCGCAAGACCGCATCTGTGGCACCCTGGTCGGTCTCCTACGACAACGCACAGGCAGCACCCGCGGCACCGACGGCCGGTGCCACCGCCACCGCGGCACCCGTTTCGCCGTCATCTTCGGCGCTTTGGGAGTACAACTTCACGGGCGCTGTGACGGACGATAAAGGTGAGCTTGGCTACTACGAGGCGACGCCCATGACCCGGGGAACCGCAACCCACGCCGGTCTGGTCGATCCAGGGAACGTCGTGCGCGTCGAGACCGAACTGCGACAGCCTAAGAAGTAGCCCAAGCCCATCGATGTTGCTGGGGTATTGCGCGCTCCGCTAAGCTAAATCGTTACTTGGGTGACATTTCTATCCGCCTGCCTTCGGCGAACCACTCATCGTTCCTCCACGTCGTCGGCCCTCACCCCTGTGCTCAATCCGGGCTCAGGACAATCGGAGCACTTACTACATGACAACCACAACGACCGCTTCGGTCGCCAAGCAGGTCGCGATCAATGACATCGGATCGGCGGAGGACTTTCTCGCTGCAGTCGAGAAGACCCTCAAGTTCTTCAACGACGGAGACCTCATCGAAGGCACCGTCGTCAAGATTGATCGCGACGAGGTCCTCCTCGACGTCGGCTATAAAACAGAGGGTGTCATCCCCTCCCGTGAGCTTTCCATCAAGCACGACGTCGACCCGTCAGAGGTCGTCAACGTCGGCGACGTGGTCGAGGCCCTGGTCCTCCAGAAGGAAGACAAAGAAGGCCGTCTCATCCTGTCCAAGAAGCGCGCGCAGTACGAGCGCGCATGGGGTGACGTGGAGAAGATCAAGGATTCGGACGGCGTCGTCACCGGTTCGGTCATTGAGGTTGTCAAGGGCGGCCTGATCGTTGATATCGGCCTCCGCGGCTTCCTCCCGGCCTCTCTCATCGAGCTGCGCCGCGTCCGCGACCTGACGCCCTACCTGGGCCAGGAGATCGAGGCCAAGATCCTCGAGCTCGACAAGAACCGCAACAACGTGGTCCTGAGCCGCCGTGCGCTGCTCGAGCAGACGCAGAGCGAGTCGCGCAGTACCTTCCTCAATAACCTCCAGAAGGGCCAGGTCCGCAAGGGCGTCGTGTCCTCAATCGTCAACTTCGGCGCGTTCGTCGACCTCGGCGGAGTCGACGGCCTCGTCCACGTTTCCGAGCTGTCGTGGAAGCACATCGAGCACGCCAGCGAGGTCGTCGAAGTCGGTCAGGAGGTCACCGTGGAAATCCTCGGAGTCGACCTCGAGCGCGAGCGCGTATCGCTCTCGCTCAAGGCCACGCAGGAAGACCCATGGCAGGTCTTCGCCCGCACGCATGCCATCGGTCAGATCGCGCCCGGCAAGGTCACCAAGCTCGTTCCGTTTGGCGCGTTCGTTCGCGTGGCGGAGGGCATCGAGGGCCTCGTTCACATCTCGGAGCTCAGCGGCAAGCACGTCGAGCTCGCGGAGCAGGTCGTGTCGGTCGGTGACGAGGTGTTCGTCAAGGTCATCGACATCGACCTTGAGCGTCGCCGTATCTCGCTGAGCCTCAAGCAGGCCAACGAGGGCATCGATCCGAACAACGCAGAGTTCGACTCCGGCCTGGCTGCGCTCTACGGCATGGTGACGGAGTACGACGAGCAGGGCAACTACAAGTTCCCCGAGGGCTTCGACGCGACCAGCGGCGAATGGCTCGAGGGCTTCGACACCCAGCGCGAGGCATGGGAGCAGGAGTACGCGGCCGCCCAGGTCCGTTGGGAAGCCCACAAGAAACAGATCGTCGCCGCCGAGGAGTCCGCGGCCGAGGACGCGCTTCGTCCCGCCGCCGCCTCGAGCAGTAGCAGTAGCAGCAGCAACTCGTTCTCGAGCGAGTCGGCCAGCGTCGGCACTCTCGCGGACGACGAGGCTCTTGCCGCGCTGCGTGAGAAGCTCTCGAGCAACTCCTGACGATCCGACTCTGAGTAAGTACCAGCAAGGCCGGGCGAGCAATCGCCCGGCCTTCTGCTTGGGAAAACGCTAGGCGCCGTGACGCGGCACAGCTGGAGCATCGAGACTGCTCTGGCGGATCCGTCGCACGATGGTCTGGCTGTGGCCGCGCGCGAGCTCGCTCGTTAGGATCGCAGGATGCAGCTCATCGGCCTCACGGGCGGGATCGCGTCTGGCAAATCGGCAGTTGCCGCACGGCTAGCCGAACGGGGTGCCGTCGTCGTCGACGCAGATCGTTTGGCGCGCGAGGTCGTGGAGCCGGGCACCCCCGCGCTCGCGCGAATCGCCGAGGAGTTTGGCGCAGACGTGATCGCAGCCGACGGTAGCTTGGATCGCGCAGCGCTCGGCTCCATCATCTTCACCTCACCCGAGAGGCGGATTGCACTGAACGCGATCACGCACCCCGCGGTGGGAGCGCGCTCGCACGAACTGTTCGCCGCTGCGGCGGCGGCGGATCCAGACGCCATCGTGGTCTACGACGTCCCGCTTCTGGTCGATGCCGGGCGGGCAGAAGAGTTCGACATGATTGTGGTTGTCAACGCCAGCACCGAGACCCGAGTGGCCCGCATGATCGCGCACCGCGGGATGACCAGGGACGAAGCCTTGCAACGTATCAACTCGCAGGCCACCGACACCGAGCGGTTGGCTGTCGCCAACCTGGTGATCGATGCTGACGGCACTCTCGACGAGACCCTCGAACAGGCTGACGATCTCTGGGAGAAGCTCTTGTCCCGATAGCGCCCAGCGCCTGTCGGCGGCCCGACCTAGGCTGTCTCCATGGAGCCAACCCGTTCGGTGCGACCCTTTGAGGTCATCAGCGAGTACACGCCGAGCGGCGACCAGCCCACCGCCATCGCCGAGCTGGCCCACCGAGTCAACGCCGGTGAGACCGACATCGTGTTGCTCGGTGCGACCGGTACCGGCAAGTCGGCGACAACGGCCTGGTTGATCGAGCAGGTGCAACGCCCCACCCTGGTGCTCGCCCACAACAAGACCCTGGCAGCCCAGCTCGCCAACGAGTTCCGCGAGCTGTTGCCCAACAACGCGGTCGAATACTTCGTCAGCTACTACGACTACTACCAGCCAGAGGCCTACGTCCCACAGACCGACACCTTCATCGAGAAGGATTCGTCGATCAATTCGGAGGTCGAGCGGCTACGGCACTCGACGACCAACTCGCTATTGAGCCGCCGCGATGTCGTCGTGGTCTCAACCGTGTCGTGCATTTACGGTCTAGGCGCTGCCGAGGAATACCTGGGCGCGATGACCGCACTGCAAGTCGGGGAGCACATCTCGCGCGACAAGCTCGTGCGACGCTTCATCAACATGCAGTACGAGCGCAACGACGTCGACTTCTCGCGCGGCAAGTTCCGTGTCCGCGGCGACACCATCGAGATCATTCCGGTCTACGAGGAGCACGCGATCCGTATCGAGATGTTCGGTGACGAGATCGAGGCGCTGTACACGTTGCATCCGCTGACCGGCGACGTGATCAAGAAGATGGATGCCATCGCCGTCTTCCCTGCCACCCACTACGCCGCCAGCACCGAGGCCCTGCAGCGCGCGCTGGGCACTATCCGCACCGAACTCGCGGAACGCCTCGCGGAGTTCGAGCGCCAGGGCAAGCTGCTCGAGGCTCAGCGTCTGCGCATGCGCACCAGCTTCGACCTCGAGATGATGGAGCAGATCGGGTTCTGCAACGGCATCGAGAACTATTCCAGGCACATCGATGGCCGTGCACCCGGCCAGCCGCCCAACACGCTCCTCGACTATTTCCCCGATGATTTCCTCGTGGTGATCGACGAATCACACGTCACTGTGCCCCAGATCGGTGCCATGTACGAGGGCGACGCCAGCCGCAAACGCACTCTCGTTGAGCACGGTTTCCGGCTCCCCAGTGCGCTTGACAACCGTCCGTTGCGCTGGGAGGAGTTCCTCAACCGCGTCGGCCAGAAGGTCTACTTGTCTGCGACGCCGGGGCGCTACGAGATGAGCATCACCGACAGCGTGGTGGAGCAGGTCATCCGTCCGACCGGCCTAGTTGACCCGCGGATCGTGGTGAAGCCAAGTAAGGGCCAGATCGACGATCTGCTGGAGGAGATCCGGCTGCGCGTCGAACGCAACGAACGCGTGCTCGTCACGACATTGACCAAGAAGATGGCTGAGGAACTCACCGATTTCCTCGGTGAGCACGGCGTGAACGTGCGCTACCTGCACTCCGATGTTGACACCCTGCGTCGCGTCGAGCTGCTTACCGAACTACGGCAGGGCGTCTACGACGTGCTCGTGGGAATCAACCTGCTTCGCGAGGGTCTCGACCTTCCCGAGGTGTCGCTCGTCGCCATCCTGGATGCTGACAAGGAGGGCTTCCTGCGCAGCTCGACCTCTCTCGTGCAGACCATCGGGCGCGCGGCACGAAACGTCGCCGGCGAGGTGCACATGTATGCAGACAAACTCACCGACTCGATGAAGAAAGCAATCGAGGAGACTGATCGCCGTCGCGAGAAGCAGGTTGCGTACAACCTGGAGCACGGCATCGACCCGCAGCCACTGCGCAAGAAGATCGCCGACATCACCGACGCTCTCGCGCGGGAGGGTGCGGATACCGCCGCGCTCCTGTCCGGCCGCGACGGCCGCAAACGTGCGCCAACTCCCAACCTACGCCGAGAGGGCGTGGGTGCGGCGGGCGCCAACGAACTAGAGAAAATTATCGCCGATCTCAACGACCAGATGCTGCAGGCGGCGGGCGAGCTCAAGTTCGAACTGGCCGGGCGTCTGCGCGACGAGCTCTCGGAGATGAAGAGGGAACTGCGGCAGATGGAGTCGGTCGGCCACGTGCGCTGAGCCCGCGCCCGCATCGTGGATCCGTGGCGTCGGCGCAATAGTCCGAACGGGAGCCCAGCCCACTGTCGGTGGTCGCCGTAGACTGACTACAGTGACGATTCAGCCTGTGCCCGGTTCCCACAAGTTGAGTGTTCGTGGTGCCCGGGTGCACAACCTAAAGAACGTCGACCTCGAAATCCCTCGTGATGCGCTCGTCGTCTTCACCGGTCTCTCCGGCTCCGGCAAGTCCTCGCTCGCCTTCGACACGATCTTCGCTGAGGGTCAGCGCCGCTACGTCGAGTCGCTGTCGGCCTACGCCAGACAGTTCCTCGGGCAGGTTGATCGTCCTGATGTCGACTTCATCGAGGGCCTCAGCCCTGCGGTCTCGATCGACCAGAAGTCGACCAACCGCAACCCGCGCTCGACGGTCGGAACCATCACCGAAATTTACGACTACATGCGCCTGCTCTGGGCCCGAATTGGGGTGCCACACTGCCCAATCTGCGGCGAGAAGATCCAACGCCAGACCGTGCAGAAGATTGCCGACCAACTGATGGAACTCGATGTCGGCGCGCGCTACCAGGTGCTCGCGCCGATGATCTCGCAAAAGAAGGGCGAGTTCGTCGACCTTTTCAAAGAGCTCGCCGCCAGCGGGTACTCCCGCGCCCTGGTCGACGGTGAACTCATCCAGCTCACCGAACCCCCGGTGCTCAAAAAACAGATCAAGCACGACATTGCGGTCGTTGTGGACCGGCTGGTTGCATCCGATGATCTGCTCACCCGTCTCACCGACTCGATCGAGACCGCGCTCGGGCTGACCGATGGACTTGTCATGATCAACTTCATCGACCTGGAGGGCGACGCCGCGTGGCGCACATTCAGCGAGAAGTTGAGCTGCCCGAACGGCCATCCCATCGCCCTGACCGAGATCGAGCCGCGCACCTTCTCGTTCAACGCCCCGTTCGGCGCCTGTCCGGAATGCTCGGGCCTCGGTACCAAGATGGCGGTCGACGGCGAGTTGCTTATCGGCGACCCGAGTTTGACGCTCAACGAAGGCGTGGTGTTGCCCTGGAATCAGGGCGGCAAGGGGATGTACAGCTACTTCCAGCGTCTGCTGGAGGGTCTCGGCCGAGATCTCGACTTCGACCTGGACACCCCGTGGTCAAAGCTCGGTGACGAGGTGCACGCTGCGATTCTGCAGGGTAACGACTTCGAAGTGCAGGTGCAGTGGAAGAACCGCTACGGCCGCACCATGAAGTACTCGACCGGGTTCGA
>JAYTXO010000285.1:0-3104 GCA_043742905.1 Microbacteriaceae bacterium
CGGCGTGCCGACGTTGCGCACGTCGATTCCCGTCGGTTCCACCATCCGGGTGCCGGTCATGCCATGAGCCGTCAACCACGTCTTCGTCGCGCTCAGGAACGCCGCCTGCGAACCGAACGCCCAGGTGGAGACCGCCTCCGCGTAGTTGCATGCAGAGACGACCAGCATCGTCTCGAGCGCGTCGTGCTCCGACATCGAGCTGCCCGTCGGCATGGCGGTGATCGTCGCGTTCAGCACGTAGTACTTGTCGTAGAGCGCGTGCGCGGTCTTGTCGAAGGTGATCGTCGGTCCGGTGCCGGATGAGCCGAGAGGCTTGTGGTCCAGGACGACCATGGCGGTGATGAGCTTGCTGATGCTCGCGATGGGAACCGCGGCATTCCCCCCGCCTGCGGCAAGGATGCCACTGGCGGTCTGACCCAGATAGTCATCGGCGCCCGCCACGCTGATCGCCGACTCGCCTTCCGGGGAGACCGCCACCGCGGCGGCTACGTGAGGCGGGACATCCGGACGGTGGACCGTCGCGGCGGCTGCTCCCACCGGCGCGGTCAGAGCCGCGAATACGTAGCCGCCGACAAGGGCAAGCACGACGACGACGACGATCACCGTGGCGATCGCACCGCGTCGACGCCGGCGTCGCCGCGAGCTTGGATCGACGAGTTTTGGCCCTCGCACCTCGTGGGTCTCGGCGCGCCGCATCAGCCCGGTCAACTCCGAGAGCCCGTCCTTCTGGGTGCGCTGAGTCACAAGTCCAGCGAGTCGCCGACCTCGAGCGTGCGGTATTCGCCACCGTTCTGCTCGGTGGCCCATTTCAGTCGATCGCTGGCCATGCCCTTGCCTGCAGCCGAGAGCGTCATGTCGTGGATGTAGAACGCGCGCTTCGGTTTGACCTCGAGCACGAAGTCGATGGCGTCGCCGATCTTGAGCCAGGGAGCTCCGGCCGGCGCCGCGAGCGTGCCAACTGGCTTGCCCGGCACCGTGTACGAATCGCCGCCGTAGTACAGTTCGCCGTTGATCAGCACGCCAACGTTGTCGACGAGCGGGATGCTGTGGTGGATCACGGCGTGCTTCTCGCCGAAGAATTCGAGAGTGAAGGGGTCGGCCTCGATGACGTCGCCATCCTTCACGACTGTGATCTCGAATCCGGATGCTGCTGCCGCCACACCTTGAGGAGCGTAGATCCTTACCTGAGCCGCCTTTTCGAGGATCATGCTGAGGTTCTGATCGGTCCAGTGGTCGGCGTGTTCGTGGGTGATCACGACGGCGACGGTGTTGGCGAAGTCCGGGGGAGTGAGGAAGACGCCCGGGTCGACGACCAGGAGCTTGCCCGCCGATTCCACTACCAATGTGGCGTGTTCGTATTTGGTGACTTTCACGCCGCCGACACTACTCCCGGCAGTACCCCCTGGGGGTATATAGTCAACCCATGATCGGCGACATTAAAAAGAGGGCGCTGCATCGCACGCGCATCCTTGCGGGACAACTGCGCGGGGTCGAGAAGATGATCGACGACGAGGCGTACTGCGTCGACATCATCACCCAGACCCTCGCCATTCAGAAGTCGCTGCGGAGTCTGAACAAACTGCTCGTCGAGAATCACCTGCGCACCCACGTCGTCGAGATGTTCGACGAGGGCGCGACGCGACGCGAGCTGGCAGTCAACGAGCTGCTCACGGTGTTCGAGCTTCAGAACAGGTCGAGCTGATGAGCGAGCGCACCGTGCACGAGATGCACACCGAGCACGACCACGATACGAGGCACGACGACGCAGGTCACGGGATGCACCATCACGGCGACTTCAAGCGACTCTTCTGGATCAGCCTGATCCTGACCGTGCCGACCCTGATTTTCTCAACCGGACTGCAGAGCATTCTCGGCCTGAGCGGCCCGCGTTTCGACGGCAGTCAGTGGATCCCCGCCGTCTTCGGCACGGCGATCTTCTTGCTCGGTGGACGGGTCTTCCTGCGGGGCGGCATTGACGAGCTGCGCGCGAAGCAGCCGGGCATGATGATGTTGATCTCGCTCGCGATCTTGGTGGCCTTGGGCTACTCGCTGGCCGTGACGTTCGGGCTTGTCGGCATGGACTTCTGGTGGGAACTCGCCACGTTGATCACGATCATGCTCCTTGGGCACTGGATCGAGATGGCCGCCGTGATGGGGGCATCCGATGCTCTCGGCGAGTTGGCGAAGCTGCTGCCTGACGAGGCGGAGGTCGTGCACGGCGAACACACGATGACGATGCCGGTGTCATCCCTCACGCTGGGCGACCTCGTGATGGTGCGGCCGGGGGCGTCGATCCCCGTCGACGGCGAGGTGGTCGACGGAGTTTCCCAGGTCGATGAATCGCTCCTCACCGGTGAGTCCGCTCCCGTGTCGAAGGCGCTCGGCGCCGCCGTCGTGGCCGGGAGTATCAACGCGGGCGGAGACGGCGAGACCGGGGCGCTCACGATCAAGGTCACCAAGCTCGGTGACGACACCGCGCTTGCCGGCGTGATGCGGCTGGTTGCGGAGGCGCAGGCCAGCAAGTCCGGCGCGCAACTGCTCGCAGATCGCGCGGCCGGCTGGCTCTTCTACCTGGCCATCGGCGCGGCAGTCATCACGCTCGTGGTGTGGGTGCTGCTGCGCGGCGACAACCCGGCCTTCGTGGCCGAGCGCGTGGTCACGGTTCTCGTGATCGCCTGCCCGCACGCCCTCGGGCTCGCGATCCCGCTGGTGGCGCAAATCACCACCGCGATCGGCGCCCGCCGGGGGATTCTTGTGCGCAGCCGCTCGGCTCTCGAGCAGGCGCGCAACATCGACGTCGTGCTGTTCGACAAGACCGGCACGCTGACGACCGGGAAACAATCCCTGGTTCGGGTGGTGTCCCTGCTCGGCGCTGACGCTGGCCACAGCGGCGGCGAGGGCGCTGAAGCCGCCCAGGCGGATGCCGAGAAACGTGTGCTCGGACTTGCCGCGTCGGTCGAGGCGTCGTCCGAACATCCGATCGCGCGAGCGATCGTCACCGCGGCTCAGGAGCGTGGAGTGTCGGGCGGTCGCGCGTCCGACTTCTCGGCACTCGCCGGCCGAGGCGCCACTGCGACCGTGGCGGGCCGGGTGCTGACCATGGC
>JAYTXO010000286.1:0-6341 GCA_043742905.1 Microbacteriaceae bacterium
TCCTCGTTATCGTGTCGCAGGCGTCGGCCGCGAGGTGATCCAGATTGCGACGAAAGCGGTGCCGAGGCCGACCATTAGGGCGGCGGCGTTGACCGATCCCGAGATGATGCCGAGCGTCTGACCGTAGGTGACGAGGCGCACGATTCCGACAACGATCAGGACCGTGCCGGCCGCCAGTACGAGCGCCGACTTCCGCATTGCGCAGCCGACCGCGGCCAGGACGGCCAGGACGACCAGTTCCAGTCCTTGCACGAGGTTGACCGAGATGAACTGCAGGGGGGTGTAGTTCAGCAGGGCGAACAGCGAACTCAGCGCGGTAAAGCCGGCGACGATGAGGCCGCGCGCATGCCAGGTCGTCGGCGGGTGGGCAGAACGGGGGTCCGCGCTGCCACTCATGCCGCTCATGAGAGCAACATCGCGATCCGGGCCGGCCGGCCCACGTTGAGCGACCATCGAGGTCTCAATAGCCCGTCGACGCCGGCGATACGACCGGCCGCGGTCGCCAGGATCACGAACTGGGCCGCGAACATCAGGTAGTAGCTCCACTGCCACTCCCCTGGCGTGTTCAGCACCGACAGGGTGATGGCCACAGTCTGGAGGATGCCGATGGCCGCCCAGAATCGCGTCAGGAATCCCACCAGCAGGAAGGCGCCGAGGCAGAACTCGGCTATGAGCACGCCCCAGCCGAAGAGCGGGAAGTTCGGGTAGATGACGTTCTGCACCAGCCAGGTGAAGGGCTCCAGCACTGGATGCTTGACCGCGTCGGAGGTGAACTCGTACAGACCGCTGTGACTGGCCTGCCCGAAGTCGGGCGGACGTTTCCAGTTCACGTTCTGCAGCCACATCAGGCCCACTGCAATCCGCACGGCCGCGAGCACTGCGCGCGCGGGTCGGCCGGTCTCGATCGAGTTGATGTCTGTCGTTGCGATGGTGCGGGTCGTGCCAGTCATGGCGTTCTCCTTTCGATTCAGGCGCAGGCGAACATCGAGGTAGCCGCCGTCACCGATGACCACTGCTCGGCGAAGAGCTCGCGCACCCGGTCGAGCGACGGAGCGAGCGGCAGGACCTGCCGGCTCACGAGGGCGTTCTCGTCAAGCGCGGCGACGGGATGCCAGTAGATGCCTTCCGCGGTGACGGTCACCTCGGGGATGAGCGACTCGCGCGAGAACAGGACCCCCTCGTCGGCGACCCCCTGGAGCGCGATCGGGCGGATCACTTGGTCGGCCCGCGGGATCCCGAGGCCGTCGAAGAGGGCGTGCAACTCGTCGAGCGCCGGATCGTCGTGAGCCGAGATGGTCGCCGCGACCCGCACGGTGAACCCCTCGGCGAGCGCCACCCGGATGCCGGCTAGCGCGCGCACCCAACTCCCGGCGCCGCGGTGCGAGTCGTGCACCTCGGCCGTCGGCGAGTCCACGCTGATCTGCAGTGCGAAGCCCTCGCGGGGCATAGCCCGCAGTTTGCGCAGCCCTGGCCCGCGAAAGAGCATCCCGTTGGTCAGTAGCGTGGTCGGCAGCCGATCGACGCAACTCTGAACGATGGCGTCGATGTTCGGCAGCAGGAACGGCTCGCCACCGGTGAGGTACAACTCCTGCACGCCCCAGTCGGCGGCTTCGGTGACGAGCGCCTGGATGGTGTCGATGCCGAGCAGGCGCGGGTCGGTCTTCGGCGAGGACGCGACGCAGCAGTAGTCGCAGGCCAGGTTGCAGTGGAAGTTGGTGTACAGCCAGAGCCGGGCGCCCGGCATCCGGTCGGCGGGGATCATGGTGGCCGGGTTCCGCGGCCGGCCACGGCCGACGGTGACCTGGCCGGAGTCCTGTTCGACCATGAGGGTGCTAACCAGAGTGTTTCCGGTCTTCTCGCACCAGCGGCGCACGAGTTCCAGTTCGCTCGCGGACGCCACCACGAACTCGGCGGTGTCACCCTCGGCCAACTGCTCGATGGTGCGCATCAGCGCCATGACTACCATCGGGCATCCACCCCCTGTTCTTTAATCGCTTCGAACAGACCGGTGTAGCCCTCGAGGTGCGGCTCGACCCACTTGGTGAGCCCTTCAAGTTCCAGGATGCGACGGTGCGCGGGCACCTCCCAATCCATGGCCAACAGCTTCGCCACCCAAGGGGCCGACACCGACTCTGGCAGAGAGTCGAGCGCGGTGAAAGTGCAGTGAGAGTAGATCTCGGTCTGCCAGACCGACTCCAGCATCCCCGGCATCAGCTCGCCGCGGCCAATGTTTTCCCACACCGTGATGCCGACCGCCGCGACGTCTGCTTCGCCCGCGAGTACTGCGTCGATCGCATCCAACTCGCTGCGACCGGTGTCGCCGTGCTTACCGATGTCGCTGTCGAAACGCAACAGCTGCATCTGGTCGACATCGACGCCCGCTTTGCGCAGGAAGTGCAGCGGCAGGATCGCGGCGTGCGCGGAGTCAGCCGAGCCCAACGCCAACCGTCGGGTGGCGATGTCGCCGGGGCCGGACCATCCGCTGCCCGCTGCCGCCACGAACACCGTCGAGAACGCAGCGTCGGTGTCGCGCATCGCTAGCGCCCGCACGTGCCCATCGGTCTGCAGCACCGAGCGCGCGTAGGCGAGGTTGGTGTTCCAGGCGATGTCGACCATGCCAGCCTGCAGCGCATCAACGAGTCGGCCGTAGTTCGAAAACAGCACGAAATCCATCGTCGAGCCTGGCTCGTCGAAATATTCGCGAATGCCCTCCCAGATCGGGACAACGTTCGGTGTGTATGCCACCGCCCCTACCAGGAGAGGCGCGCCAATCAGCTTCGACATCGCCGGCTCAGAATAGCGGAAGGCCAGTGACAGCCTTACCGTAGAAGTCGTAGAGCACGTCGGCGGTCGGCGCCATGACCGAGCCGGCGCGCGCATCCCGGAACGCCCGCTCGATCGGCAGATGCTTCGAGAACGCTGCGCCACCGCACACGCGCATAGCCGATTCGGTGATTGTCAGTGCTGCATCGTTAGCGGATGCCTTCACCCCAAGTACGAACAGAGGGGTGTCGTCAGCGGGGCTCGCGACTTTCGCGGCCGCCTGGGCGAGGTACGCCTTCTGCGCGGTGAGCGCGATACTCATTTTCGCGACCTGCGCCCGGATCGTCGGCAAGGCTGAGAGCGCCTGATCCAGATGCTGAAGGCGCGCGCCGGTCACGTGTGCCGTGGCCGCCTCGACCGCTGCGGTGGAGAGCCCGAGCGACACCGCCGAGTTGCCCAGGTTGAACCACGGGAGCACGGTGGCCATCATGGTGCCGAAGCCGCTGCCGGCCTCGCCGATCCGGTACTCTGCCGGGATCGACACGGACACAGTCATCGGGCTGGAGGCATTGCCCCGCAATCCGAGCCCGCGCCACGGACCGGAGATATCCAGGCCGGCCGTTCCGGCGGGGATCGCGTACAGGTCGACGGTAGTCGGGTCGGCCGCGCTCTTCGACGACATCACATAGACGTCGGCGTGGCCGGCGGACGTCACCCAGCTCTTCTCGGCTGTGAACCGGATGTGGTCGCCGTCAGCGACTGAGTCAGACACCGGAGCCCAGAAATGCGAGCGGGAGCCCTTCTCGCTGAAGGCAAGTGTTCCGAGCACTTCGCCGGACGCCATCTGCTCTAGCAGACCCGGGAGCCCGGTCGGGGGGGCGGATGCAACGGTCACCGCGGCGGCGGCGTGCATCAGATAAATCATCGCGGTCGAGCCACAGGCAGCGGCGATGGAGCCCAGTACCTCCGTGAACTCGACCGGACCGGCGCCCATGCCACCAACCTCTTCGGCGAGCACGAGGCCCAGCAGCCCGCTCTTTCGCAGCGCGTCGACCGAGTCGACCGGGAACGTGCCGTCAGTGTCGACCTGTTCGGCGTGAGCGGCCGCGACTTTCGACACCTCTGCGACTGCGTCCTCGATCTTCGTCAGAGTCATGGTCATGGCCATCCGGTATCTCCTAGCTTCATTGCTCGAGTGTCCCGGCACCGCTCGCGCGGGAGGATTGGCCTGAGTATCACATACGGAAATGCGAGGTCAATGGGCGATGCGCCAAGAGGGCGTAGGAACCCTCACTCGTAACTCATTCACGGGGTGGCCAGAACCCCACCGCTTCAGAAATCGAGCGCGATCCGAATGTCAATCGCCAGTGCGCACGCGGCTTATATTGGGGGCACCCGGCTGGGGTGGACAGGTGTCTAATGACCGTGCTCGTCGTGATTGCCAAAGAGTGCCTGCCCGGCAAGGTGAAAACTCGATTGCGGCCGCAGTTCAGTCTTGACGAAGCTGCCCACCTGGCAAACGCGAGCCTGAACGACACCCTCGCCGCAGCGTCCGTAGTGAATGCCGACCGTAAGGTTCTGTATTTTGAGGGCACACGGGTGCCTTCTGCCGCGGCGGGCTTCGAGCTAGTGATGCAGCGTGGCGGCACCCTCGACGAGCGCCTCGCCTTCATTTTTGACGCTGTACGCGACCCCGTTTTTTTGGTGGGCATGGATACCCCGCAGATCACACCCGCACTCATCGAGGCAGCATGCGCACAGTGGCCCGAAGATGTGGATGCCTGGTTCGGCCCAGCACGCGACGGTGGCTTCTGGGCGTTGGGGCTTGGGCGAGTGCGCAACCGGAGCGCGATTGTGCGCGGTGTGCCGATGTCCACCGACCACACCGGCCAACGCCAGCTCGAACGCCTCGAACGAGCTGGATTGCGCGTGCAACTCTTGCCGGAGTTGACAGACATCGATACGGCCGCCACGCTGCTTGAGGTGGCACAGCTCATCCCCACAAGTGCTTTGAGCGTTGCGCTGGCGAGCATCACGAGCCGTCAGAACTGGCGCATACAGTGTCAGCACTGCGCGGTCAGCCACGTCGGCTTCCGGGCGGCACGCGTTGCGGCTGCTTTTGGATGTCAATGCCGAGTCCGTGCATAGGCAACTTTGCCGTGCCCAATCGAGGTCGGCGCGCCCGCCCGCCGCTGATATAGTTCTCAGGTTGGCCCGCGGTCGACATGCGCCCGTAGCTCAACGGATAGAGCATCTGACTACGGATCAGAAGGTTGGGGGTTCGAATCCCTTCGGGCGCACAGTAGGAAAGCCCCGTATTCATTGAGATGTGGGGCTTTTCACTTTCTCCTCCTCTCCCCGTTTTGGGCCTTGGGTGTGCACTTGGTGTGCACTAGCCGTTTTGGGGGGCAGCAAGGCGGCAGCGTTCTCGCCAGCCTGCCGTGACGCCGACCCGATCAGGTGGGCGTACAGGTCAGCGGTGATCGAAACCGATGAGTGCCCGAGCCGTTTCGCAACGATTGCGATGTCGGCACCTGAGGCGATCATCAGCGACGCGTTCTCGTGCCGTTGCCCGTGGAAAGTGATCTTCGGCAGGCCCGCTTTCACCCGCAACTTGTCAAAAAGCCGGGACACATATTGGGGCCTCAGCGCGCTTCCGTCTTCGTAGGTGAACACGTAACCCGAGGCCCGCCAGGCGTCACCCCACAGCGCCTCCTGTGCCTCCTGAGAGGCCTTCCAACCGAGCAAAGCGCCCACCGTGCGGTCGTCCAGGTCGAGGATCCGGCGACCCGATTTCGTCTTCGGCGCGTTCTCCACAATCACGTTTCCGGCCTGCACCCGGTTATTGCGAATCGACACCGTACGGCGTGCCAGGTCAACATCTGACCAACGCATTCCGATCAGTTCGCCGCGCCGCATTCCGGTGAGCATGGCCAGCTCATACAGGGCACCGAGACGGTGTTCGGAGGCCACGTCGAGGAAGGTTCCGACCTGTTCCGGCTCCCACGCTACGAAATCCTTTTTCGTGACCTTTGGCAGCTTGATCCCTACCGAGGGGTTCATCTCGATCAGATCCTCCTGCTCCGCGGAACGGAGCGAACCCTGCACGACGGCAGCGATCCTGCGAACGGTAGTCGCCCCACGCCCTGCCGTCTGCAACTCGTCAATAAACCCATTGATATGGAAGCGGCGAATGTCGGCGAGCTTCATACGCCCCAACTCTGATGGCGCAATGTCCATCGTGGCGTAGCGGTGATAGTTCAAGTACGTGGTTGCTTTGAGCCCTTCGCCGTGCGTCTGATGGCGGGGGAGCCACCGCTCCAAATAGTCGGCGTACACCTCTTTCGTCGTCGTCATGTAGGTGTTCGCGTCAACCTTCACCGCGGCTTTGTTGCGGGCCGTCTGTGCGGCCTGACGGGTTGTGAACGTGGCCACCCGAATCTGACGACGCCGACCGGTTTTGGGGTCCACACCTGCCGACAGGTAGAAGCCCCACTTACCGTGCTTTGGGTCTTTCATCAGCGGGCATGCAATCGACTTCTGCTCGGCAGTAGCCCCGTCAGGGAGGAACGTGTACC
>JAYTXO010000287.1:0-19342 GCA_043742905.1 Microbacteriaceae bacterium
GTCACGGAGACGACTTCTGCGCCGAGTAGGCGCATTCTGGCCACGTTGAGCGCCTGGCGCTGGGTGTCGACCTCGCCCATATAGACCGTGCATTCGAAGCCGAACAGCGCCGCAGCGGTGGCGGTGGCGACACCGTGCTGACCTGCGCCGGTCTCGGCAATCACGCGGGTCTTGCCGATGCGACGCGTCAGGAGTGCCTGACCGAGCACGTTGTTGATCTTGTGCGAACCGGTGTGATTGAGGTCTTCGCGCTTCAGGATGATGCGCGCACCGCCGGCGTGCCGCGCAAACCTCGGCACCTCAGTGATAATGGAGGGGCGCCCACTGTAGCTCCGCTCGAGCTCCCGCAGTTCGGCGTGAAACGCGGGGTCGTTCTTCGCCAGCTCGTACGCGGCGGCGAGTTCGTCGATCGTCGCGATCAGCGATTCGGGCATGAAGCGCCCGCCGTATTCGCCAAAGAACGGGCCCGGCAGATCACTCAGATTGGTCACGACAGCACCTTTCCCGCGCTCAGGAAGCTCTCGATCATCGCGACCGGATCTCCGCCCGTGACGAGCGCTTCTCCAACCAACACCACGTCGGCGCCCGCCGCGCGGTAGTGCGCAACATCGGCAGGCTCCGTCACGGCCGATTCCGCGATCCGGATGACCCCCGACGGGATGCTGCCTGCCAGAGATCCAAAAAGATCACGATCCAGCTCGAAGGTACTCAGGTCGCGCGCATTCACTCCGACGAGGGACGCCCCGACGTCAAGGGCGCGCTCGACCTCCTCCGCCGAATGCGTCTCCACCAGCGCAGTCATGCCGAGCTGCCCGATGAGCGCGTGCAGCTCGGCGAGTGCAGTCTGGTCGAGGGCAGCGACAATCAGCAGGACGAGGTCGGCACCCGCCGCGCGCGCCTCGAGCACCTGGTAGGCGTTGGTGATGAAGTCCTTGCGCAACACCGGCACGTCTACCGCCGCGCGCACGCTTTCCAGATCGGCGAGCGAACCGAGAAAGCGCCGCTGCTCGGTTAGCACGCTGATCGCGCTGGCTCCGCCGGTCTGGTACGAGACGGCGAGCGAGGCAGGGTCGGTGATGTCGGCCAGGACGCCGCGCGATGGGCTTGCGCGCTTCACCTCGGCGATGATTTTGACGCCATCGGCTGGCGCAAGCGCGGCCAATACATCCAGGGCGGCGGGACGCGCGAGAGCATCCGCTTCGACGAGGTCGAATCCGCGCGCGGCAAGTCGGTCCGACGCGTCAGCGACGGCTCCGGCGACGAGGTCGGAAAGCACTCTAGGAATGCACCTTCGGTACGTAGCGCGGTCCGTTCACGCCGTAGCCCATCCGGCGCAGGACGACGCCGACGATGGCACCGACGACCACGAACCCCGCAAAGGTCCAGACCAACCACGGCACGTCGAACCAAAATGCGAAGGCGCCGCCAGCGATGGCGGCCAACATGATGATTACCGCGACCCACGCCGCCGGCGAGTTGCCCTCTCCGGGCCCAGTCTCGTCGCTCACTGCTGCTCCTTCTGATCGCGTGCTTCTATTCTAGCGGGGGGGATGCGCCGCTCCGGGTCACCGCTGTCACCGCCGCCTCGGTCGCCGCCCTCGCTCAGCGCATCCCACTCCTGGACGTGGTCGAGCCCCTCCACATCGGCCGCGACGAGACGTGAGCGGCTGTACTTGCGGCCGGAGTCTGGCCACGAGCGAGCGGTCGTCGCGATCGCCAGACCGAGCAGCGCGACGAGCACGCCGAGCACGATCGCCACGATCGGCCAGCCCGTCATGAATGTCGCGGTCACGAGTTTCGCGACCGACGCCGTACCGGCCACTCCCGTGGCCTTGGTGATCGCTGCAGTTGCGGAGACCACCGGATTCGCGATTGCGAACGCCGAAACCACGATCACGCAGACTCCGAGAAGGGCGAGCAACACAGCGAGCACCACGCGAAAGAATCGGCCGGCGATCGCGAGGGCGGCCACGAGGGCGAGCGAGGCCAGCGCGATCGGCGCCAACGCCGAGCCCGCAACGCTTCCGGCGACCTCGAAGTGCTTCTGCTGCACCGTCATGCTGAACCAGGTCTGTGACCACGCGGTAAAAACCAGCGCCGCGAGGAGGACGACCGCGACGAGAGAAAGAGCCTTCACTCTGCCGCCGCTCACCGGAGCCTCCGCATGGCGTTGGCTATCGCGACGGCGCGGAGCGGGGCCGCCGCCTTATTCTGAGCCTCCTGATGCTCGGTCGCCGGGTCCGAGTCGGCCACCAGGCCAGCACCGGCCTGCACGCGGGCCAGGCCGTCGACGATTGTGGCAGTCCGGATCGCGATGGCCAGATCGGCATCGCCGGCGAGTCCGAAGTAGCCAACCACGCCCCCGTACACACCGCGCTGCGCGACCTCGAGCTCGTCAATGATCTGCAGAGCGCGTGGCTTGGGCGCGCCGGAGAGCGTGCCAGCCGGAAAGGTGGCCCTGAAGGCATCAATGGAGTTGGCATCCGGGCTGAGGTTGCCTTCGACGCTCGAAACCAGATGCATGATGTGGCTGAACCGCTCGACCTGCATGAACTCGGTCACCTCGACGGAACCAGCGATGCAGACTTTCGAGAGGTCGTTGCGGGCCAAGTCGACGAGCATGAGATGTTCCGCTCGCTCCTTCGGATCGGCGAGCAACTCGTCGGCGAGGTCGAGGTCGCGCTCAGGGGTTTCGCCGCGCGGGCGCGATCCGGCGATCGGGTGAGTGAAGACCCGCCTACCCTGGACCTTCACGAGTGCCTCGGGCGACGACCCGACGATCGAGTAGGACTCGCCAGCAGGCCCCTCGAGCGTGAGCAGATACATATACGGGCTTGGGTTGAGCGCTCGGAGCACCCGATAGACGTCAATCGGCTCCGCGACGATCTCGTGGTCGAATCGCTGCGAGATCACCACCTGGAAGACGTCCCCGTCGCGGATGTACTCCTTGGAGCGCTCGACCGCGAGCTGATACTCGGACGCGGTGACGCGCGGGATCGGGGTCGGCTGGATAGTCAGGTCGACGGCTGCGATCCAGGCCTCGGATGGCTGCGCCAGGCCGGTCTGCAGCGCGTCGAGCTGTGATTGCGCTGAGCTCCACAGCGAGTCGGCGTCATCAATCCCGTCGTTGAGCACCGCTGCAATCAAGGTCGCAGTGCCTTGGCGGTGATCGAGTACAACCAACTCCGACACGAAACTGAGCGCCTGCCCCGGCACCGAGAAGTCGGCAGGCGGCACGTCCGGAAGTCGCTCAAGCTGCCGCACGGCCTCCCACCCGATGAAACCGACGAGGCCGCCCGTCAGGGGCGGGTGGCCGGCCACCTGAGGGGTGCTCCAGCGCTCGTAGAGGTGAGCAAGCGCCTCGAGCGGGGCAGCGGGGGCTTCGGGGCCCAGCGCGCGATCGGCCGAGACGCCGTAGTCGAGCCAGACGGCACGATCGGTGCCGTCATCCGCTCGGACCTGGGTGAGGACGCCCAGCGAACTCACGCCGACGAAAGAGAACCGCGACCAGATTCCACCCTGTTCGGCAGACTCGAGCAGGAAGGTCCCTGGCTTGCCGATGGCGAGTTTGCGGTAGACACCGATCGGGGTCTCCCCGTCGGCGAAGAGCTGACGCAGAACGGGGACGACCCGATTTCCGGCGGCGAACTGCGCGTCAAACTCGGCGCGGGTGGTCGTCGTCACGGTGTCTTCTTTCGAGCGGCTCTAGAGGACGTCGATGCCCGTGACGGGCCCTGTGAAAACGAACGGCTCGAGCGGATCGACGTCGAAACAGGCATGGGCGCCGGTGTGGCAGGCGGGTCCGTGCTGCGCGACCTGGACTACCAGCGTATCGCCGTCGCAATCCAGAGCGGCTCCGCGCACAAGCTGCACGTTCCCGCTGGTGTCACCCTTGCGCCAGTATTCTTGGCGGCTTCGTGACCAGAACGTCACACGACCTTCGGTGAGGGTGCGGCGCAGGGCTTCTGCGTCCATATACCCCAGCATCAGGACCTCGTGAGAGTCGTGCTGCTGGATGATCGCAGGCAGCAGCCCGTTCGCGTCGAAGTTAACGCGCTCGATAACCCCGCCCACCGTCTCGCGCGTCAACTCCGTCATCGCACTGCGATCCCTTCGGCCCTCAAAGCGGCCTTCACGTCTCCCACGGTCAACTCGCCGTTGTGGAAAACGGATGCTGCCAACACCGCGTCCGCACCCGCCGCCACCGCCGGAGCGAAGTCTCCCACCGCCCCCGCTCCACCGCTGGCGATCACCGGGACCGAGCTGAGCTGCCGCACCGCGGCGACAAGCTCGAGGTCGTAGCCGTTCTTGGTTCCGTCGGCGTCGATCGAGTTCACCAGCAGCTCGCCGGCGCCCCGCTCGATCGCTTCTTTCGCCCAGTCCAGGGCGTCCAGCTCGGTTTCGGTACGGCCGCCGTGCGTCGTTACGACGAAGCCACTCGCTGTGCGAGAACTTCGCTTAACGTCGAGGGACAGCACGAGCACCTGCGCGCCGAAGCGGTCGGCGATCTCGCCAAGCAGCGCCGGGCGCGCGATTGCCGCGCTGTTGACGCCAACCTTGTCCGCGCCGGAGCCGAGGAGCCGCGCGACGTCGTCGTTCGAGCGGACTCCTCCGCCGACCGTCAGCGGGATGAAGACCTGTTCGGCGGTCGCGGTGACCGTCTCGTACATGGTGGCCCGGTCCTCGACCGTGGCGGTGACGTCGAGAAAGGTCACCTCGTCCGCTCCCTGCTCGTAGTAGCGGCGCGCCAACTCGACCGGATCGCCTGCGTCGCGAAGGTCCAGGAAGTTCACGCCCTTCACAACCCGGCCGGCCGCGACATCCAGGCACGGGATGACGCGCGTGACAACGCTCATCGCGTCGTCGCGTCCGGGCACAGTATTGCGCTCATCGTCAGATCCTGGCGGCATGGATCGCACTGACCAGGATCGCGCGCGCGCCCAGTTCGTAGAGCGCATCCATCACCTGGTTGGTGTCGTCGCGCGGGACCATCACGCGCACCGCAAGCCACTCCGAGTTCCGCAGCGGCGAGACCGTCGGCGACTCGAGGCCCGGCGTGATCATCGACGCGGCGTCGAGCAACCGCGCGGGCAGGTCGTAATCCATCAGAACGTACTGGTGAGCCACCATGACCCCCCGCAGGCGCCGGCGAAGAGTGTCGAGCCCTTCGACGTCGGCCTTCGAAGCAATGAGCACAGCTTGCGACTCTAGGATGACGGGTCCAAAGATCTCGAGGCCCTGCTTCTTGAGGGTGGTGCCGGTCTCAACAACATCGGCGACGGCATCCGCAACCCCGAGCCGTACGGCGGACTCGACCGCCCCGTCCAGGTGCACGACGGACGCCGTGATGCCCTCGCGCGCGAGGAAGTCGGAAACCAGAGCCGCATAGCTGGTCGCGACGCGAACACCGTCGAGTTGGGCGAGCTCGGTGAACCTACCGATCGGACCGGCGAAGCGGAAGGTGGACGCCCCGAAGTCGAGTTCATCGATCTCCAGCGCCGTGGAGTGGGAGTCGAGCAGCAGGTCCCGGCCAGTCACGCCGACATCGAGCGCGCCAGACCCCACGTAGGTCGCGATGTCCCGCGGGCGGAGGTAGAAAAACTCGACGTCATTGCGCGGATCGCTGACGATCAGTTCTTTGGGATCGCGACGGGCCGCGTAGCCAGCCTCGGCCAGCATCTGCGCGGCGGTTTCGGAGAGAGTGCCTTTGTTCGGCACCGCGATTCTCAACATGGAAGAAGTCTTTCGGATCGAAGTGGGTGGGTTCAGCGCATCGGTTTAGAGATGTCGCTGCACGTCTTCGAGCGAGAGTCCCTTAGCGAGCATCAGGACCTGCAGGTGATAGAGCAGCTGTGAGATTTCGGCAGCCGTCTCCTCGTCGCTCTGGAACTCGGCGGCCATCCAGACCTCGGCGGCCTCTTCGACAATCTTTTTACCGATCGCGTGCACTCCAGCATCGAGCTCCGCAACCGTGCCGGACCCCGGGGGCCGTGCGACGGCCTTCTCACTGAGCTCCTCGAAGAGGGCGTCGAAGGTCTTCACGCCTCCAGGGTACCGATTAGTTGACAGCCAAGAGGTCGATCACAAACACCAGTGTGCGGCCCGAGAGGCGGTGTCCGCCGCCGACCGGACCGTATGCATACACCGGCGGGGTCACTAACTGGCGGCGTCCGCCGACCTTCATGCCCGGGATGCCCTCCTGCCAGCCGCGGATCAGCCCGTTGAGCGGGAACTGGATCGACTCACCGCGACCCCAGCTGGAGTCGAACTCCTCGCCGGTCTCGAAGTCGACGCCCAGGTAATGGACGTCAACCGTTGCACCAGGCGCGGCCTCGGCGCCGTCGCCGATTTCGAGGTCGATGATGACGAGGTCGGTAGGGGCGTCGCCTTCTAAGAAGTCGATCTCGGGTTTAGTCTTTTCGGTCATCCGCCAAGTCAACCATTGATCAGCCGGTGCGGCAGGTAGAGCCCTTTGGCCGCTTCGGCAATGTCGACGTACGCATCCGCCGCGTGGTCGTTCTGGCCTGGCGTGAGCAAGGTGGGTGCTGGGATCACCTATTCCGTCTTCGCGCCGACTGGCTTGACGGTCTGGTTCTTGCTGGCGATGTAGGGCCATCAGGAGGAACAACCCTTGGCTGTACGAGGGCACGTCCTTCGTGTACGCGCTCATGGGAGGCGACGTGACAGCGCTCGAACTGCGCACGCAGTTCGGGACTCCCGCCGAAATCTGCTCGTGCTCGGGCTTTCAGATCTGCGACTACTCCGGCACCGCGGGCGCCGCACGGATCGACGAGCAGATCCGCGTCTCGCTGCAGATAGTGCGCCTGCAGCACCGCGACCGAGTCGAACCCGCGCTGTGCTGCAGCTCAGTGTGGGTGAGTCGTCGCTGCGGCTCGCAGGGCCGCAATGGCCACCGCCGCGTTCGGTGTCCCAAACACGCTTGAGCCCGCAACGAACGTGTCGGCCCCCGCCTCCGACGCCTCAACGATCGTGTCGACCGAAATTCCGCCGTCGACCTGCACCCAGAGGTCCAGACCGCCAGCATCGGCGGCCGCGCGCACGGCCGCGACCTTCGGCATGAGCTCGGACATGAAGCTCTGCCCGCCAAAACCGGGCTCAACAGTCATCACCAGCAGCTGGTCGAACTCCGGCAGGAGCTCGAGATACGGGGTTACATCGGTGCCCGGCTTGACGGCGAGACCGGCACGCGCGCCGATCTGCCTGAGCCTCCGCGCGAGTGCGACGGGATCGCTCGTGGCCTCCGCGTGGAATGTCACAGAGAACGCACCCAACTCGGCGTATCCGGGAGCCCAGCGATCAACATCCGTGATCATCAGATGCACGTCGAGCGGGATCGGCGAGACCGCGTAGACCCGCGACACCATTTCGAGGCCGAAGGTGAGGTTCGGCACGAAGTGGTTGTCCATCACGTCGACATGCACGCCATCCGCGCTGGCGATCGTTTCGATGGCTGCTTGCATGTTGACGAAGTCGGCACTCAGGATGCTCGGCTGGATGCGCACGGTCACGGGACCACCCTACGGGTGAGCAACTGGATGAACATGGCGTCGGTGCCGTGGCGATGCGGCCACAGTTGCGCGTGCATGGTTGCGCCGAGCGCCAGCGGGCGGGTGGCGATTCCCGCGAGAACCGCGGGCGTATCGAGAGGCGATAGCCCCGGATGTCGTGTTATCACGCCCTCGACAACGTCACGTGTCTCGGCCAGATGCGGCGAGCAGGTCACGTATGCGAGGATCCCGCCCGGCGCCAGCACGGATACCGCCGCATCCAGCAGCTCGGCCTGCAGTCGGGTCAGCTCGGCAATGTCTCCCGGCTGCTTGCGCCAGCGCGCCTCGGGGCGTCGGCGGAGCGCGCCCAAACCGGTACAGGGCGCATCGAGCAGGATGCGGTCGAAGGTCTCGCCGCTGGCTGCTACGTCGCGACCGTCATTGACCACGACCTCCGGTGGCGACTCGAAAACGGCGAGGGCGTTCCGCACGAGCTGTGCCCGCGCTGGCATCACTTCGTTGGCGAGGAGCGTCACACCGCCGAGCGCGGCCTCCGCGGCCAACACGGCCGCCTTGCCGCCCGGACCGGCGCAGAGATCGAGCCAGCGCTCCCCCTCTACGACCGGCCGAGCGCGGGTCAAGGCGAGCGCTGCGAGCTGGGAACCCTCGTCCTGTACGCGCGCTCTTCCCGAGGCGACGACGGTATTTCCCGCCGGGTCGCCGCCGCGAGAACGTGCGGCGATCGGCGAGACGTCCCCCGGCTCTCCCAGCTCATCGGGTGTCGACAGGCCGGGTAAGGCCACGAGGCTCACGCGAGGTGCTGCGTTGTCAGCGGTGAGCAGTTCATCGAGTTCCCCCACGCGGCCCTCGGCCGCGAGGGCGGCCCGGAATGCCTCGACGATCCAGAGCGGATGCGCGTGCGCTGCCGCCCGCAACCGGTCGCCTGCGAGCCCCGCCAGCGCACGCTCCCGCCACTCCTGCGGACTTGACCGGGTGAGGGTGCGCAACACGCCGTTCGCAAAGCCGGTCGCCGAACGCTTGCCCGCCGCCGCGACGAGAGCGACTGACTCATCGACAGCGGCGTGCGGTGCCACCCGCATGCTCAGCAGCTGGTGGGCACCCAGCCGGAGCACGTCGAGAACCTCGGGGTCCAGCTTGTCGAGCGGGCGTCCGGTGACCAGGGCGAGTACGCGGTCGTAGTAGCCCTGGCGGCGCAGGGTGCCGTACGTCAGCTCTGTGGCCAGGCCAGCATCCGCCTCACTCAGCCGCGCTTCGGCGAGCTTGGACGGCAGCAGCAGGTTCGCGTATGCGTCGCTCTCGTGCACGGCCCGAAGCACCTCGTAGGCGATCCGACGAGCAGGCTGGATGCGCGCGCGATTGTTCCCATCCGGCCTCCGGGTATTTCGCGGTGACGTCACGAGAACACCGTCGGCGCGTCGGCGGGGCGGCCTCGCCACCAGTCGACCGCCGGCATCGCGCGTTTGCCCGCTGGAAGCACGGTCACCAGCTCGATCGGATCGCTTGCCGTACCCACCAGCACGCGGCCCGCTCGCAACTCGATCTGTCCGGCGGCCAACCGCGGAGTGTCGTGCGCAACGAGTGCGTCGAGAACCTTCAACCGCTCGCCGTCGAGTTCGGTGAAGGCACCGGGCTCGGGGGTCGTTCCTCGGAGCCGATAGTCCACCTCGTCGGCGGAAGCACGCCACTCAAGTCGGCCGTCGGCGAGGGTCAGCTTCGGCGCAAGTGTGACCTCTCCGGACTGGTCAACGCTCGTCGCCGTACCCGCGGCGAGTCCATCGATCACTCCGGTGAGCACCCGGGCACCCGAGACGGCGAGTGACTCCAGCAGCTGCCCTGATGTCTGGTGAGCGCCGATTGGCTGACGGAGCGTCGCGTAGACGGCGCCGGCATCCAACTCGCCCACCAACTGGAAGACGGCGGCTCCGGTCTCGTCGTCGCCTGCCATGATCGCCCGCTGCACGGGCGCCGCCCCGCGCCAGCGCGGGAGGAGGGAGAAGTGCAGGTTGATCCAGCCCAGCCGGGGGCCGCTGAGCAGCGGCTCACGGATGAGGCCCCCGTAGGCGACGATGACGCCGAGATCGGCTCCGAGCGCAATCAACTCGTCGGTAACCGGCCCAAGCCGATTCGCCATGACCAGCGGAATCCCAGCTGCGGTCGCCTCAACTGCGACGGGCGTCTGGGTCATCACCTTCTTGCGACCGACTGGCGCATCCTCGCGGGTGACGACCGTGACGACCTCATGAGGGCCGGCTAGCAGCGCGCGGAGACTCGGCACCGCGGCGGCAGGACTTCCCGCGAAGACAATTCGAAGAGATGGCACACGACGATTCTGTCAAGCTGCGGGAGGTCGACGCGCCGCGGGCGGCTGAACTGTCACTCGACGAACGGGTCGGGATCGTCGAAGTGGGCGCGCAATGGCAGCGGCTGTCGCCCGCGGCGGGGCGAGCCTGGAACCGGTTTGCGTCGGGCCGTCGCCTGGCGAATGACCTCGGAGCGTAACGACTGGGCGACGAAAAACCCCTGCGCGTAGTCGAACCGCAGGATCGCCCTGGCGTAGCCGTCGACCGTCGTGGTGCCGACAGGATCGACATCGGCGGGAAGCGCCGCAAGTGCCGCTGCCACGGCATCCGGAGTGCCGGTCACGGTCGCCACGCGCACGGCGGGTGGAAAGCGCAGGGTGCGACGGTCTGCCAACTCGCCGCGGGCATAGTCCGCCTGGCGACCCGTGACCAGGGCCGAGGCGAGCGCGCCACCGACTCCGACGAGGACGACCGGGGCGTCGTCGGCGGCCAGAGCCGCGGCATCCGACCACCAGCGTAGGCAGTCCTCGCCGACGCGGAGGCTCTCGCGAGCGACCATGCGATCCCCGTCGAGCAGGAGAACAGCACGATAGCCACCAGCCGCGATCGGCTCAGCGCCGCGCGTGGCGACCACGATCGCTGGTTTCGCGTCGATGGCCTGGATGCTGCGCTCCCCGTCGGCGACGATGATGCGGACTCCGGGGAAGGCCCGGCCCAACTCCTCGGCGGTACGTGTCGCGCCGGCACCCGCTGGCCGAATACGCGTCGACTGGCAGTTTTGACACCGCCAGGCCGCCTCCGGGGCGGCGCACCAGCTGCAACTCAGGATCCCGCCCTGCCGTTTCTGATGAAGCGGGCCTCCGCAGACCCGGCAACGGGCCGATTCCCCGCAGTCGACGCAGCGCATCCCCGTGGCGTAGCCGGGACGGGCGACCTGCACCAGCACGGGACCCGTCCGAGAGGCCGCTGATGCCTCGCGCCAAGCGATTGAGGGGATGCGCGCCTGGGCGGCGAGGCGATCCTGAGCCGCGATGTTCGCGGTCGGGATGACACGCGGATGCCTCGGTCGTGCGAGCCCCAGCTCGCGCAGGTACCCCACCTCGACAAGTCGCTCAACCTCGGTGGTCCGCGTGTGGCCCGCCATGACGAGGGCGGTGCCCTGCTGCTCTTGCCGGATCAGCGCCGCATCCCGCGCGTGCACATACGGCGCAAGCGGTTCGCCGAGCAGCGGATCGCCATCGTTCCAGACGACGATCAGTCCCAGGTGCGCCGCAGGCGCGTAGACGACCGAGCGATTACCCAAAAGCACGAAGGGCTGCGCACCCAGAGCGCGCAAGAGGCCGCGGTAGCGATCCGGATTCGACTGTCGGGCATCGAGACGCACGATCGCCTCCGCAGGCAACAGCGTCGCCAGAGCGGCCGCCAGCTGCTCCTGATCGCGATAGTCGGGGGCCACCACGATCGCGGATTCGCCGCCAGCGACCACGCCGGCGGCGAGACGGGCGAGCGTGTCTGCCCACCGCCCGACCCAGGTATCGCTGCCCAGCGTCATCACACCCGGGGCGACCCCGAGCGCAATTCTTTCTCGAGATGCCACCGCCGCTTCGACGATGCCCGGCGGATAGCCGTCCAACTCGGGCACGCAGATCGCCGCTCGTTCCGCCTCTTCGCCGCGCGCTAGCCAGGATTTCTCCACCCGCACCTGCCGCGTGGGGATCGCCAGTCGCAAGACGTCACTCGCGGAACCGGCCGCCCGGTCGGCGACCGCGCGAGCCAGCAGCCACACCTCCGGCTGAAGCACCGGCACCGGAGAGATCAACGCGATGATGTCGCTGAGCGGACCCGGAAAGTCCTGCTGGCTGCCCAGCGCCACGACGAAGCCCTCGGCCACACGGCTGGCCGCTCGCAACGGCACCGAGACGCGAACGCCGGGCACGATCCCCTGAATCACCTCGGGGATCCGGTAGTCGAGCAGCCGGTCGAGCTGCGGCAGAGGCGAATCCACCAGCACGCGGGCGATGGTCGGCGTCCCGCCGGTGGCCGTGCTCGGGGTGTGCGGCGCCGTCGCCTCGCCGGGCATCTAGAGGCCGGCGGCACCGCGCAGGGCGTCGACGCGGTCCATCTTCTCCCAGGTGAACTCCGGCAGTTCACGACCGAAGTGCCCGTAGCTCGCGGTGGCGGCATAGATCGGACGCATCAGGTCCAGGTCGCGGATGATCGCGGCCGGCCGCAGGTCGAAGACCTCGTTGATCGCGTCGATAATCGAGTCCTCAGGCACATGCGCCGTGCCGAAGCTCTCGACGTACAGCCCGACAGGTGATGCCGTGCCGATCGCATACGCCACTTGCACCTCGAGCCGATCGGCCAAGCCGGCGGCCACCGCGTTCTTGGCAACCCAGCGCAGCGCATAGGCGGCCGAGCGGTCGACCTTGGACGGGTCCTTGCCGCTGAAAGCGCCGCCACCGTGGCGAGCGGCGCCACCGTAGGTGTCGACGATGATCTTGCGCCCGGTCAATCCCGCGTCGCCCTGCGGGCCGCCAATCTCGAAGCGCCCCGTGGGGTTGATCAGGATCCGCGCCGTCTCCGATGGCAGGTCGATGCGAGCCAGCACTGGTCGGATCACCAGTTCCTCGACTTCGGCGCGCAACTGCTCGGTGCTGACCTTTGGAGAGTGCTGCGTTGAGAGTACGACCGTCTGCACGGTGCTGGGAACGACGCCGTCATACCCGATGGTCACTTGTGTCTTGCCGTCGGGGCGAAGGTAGTCCAGCAGGCCCGCGTGACGAACCTCGGCAAGACGCTCAGACATCCGGTGCGCGAGCCAGATTGGCAGCGGCATGAGTGTGGGCGTCTCGTTCGTGGCGTAGCCGAACATGATGCCTTGGTCGCCAGCGCCCTGCATATCGAGCGCGTCCACGCTGCTGCCTTCGCGGCTCTCGAACGCGTGATCGACGCCCTGCGCGATGTCGGGCGACTGCCCGCCGATCGAGACCGACACGCCGCACGAGCGCCCATCGAACCAGACATCCGAGGAGTCATAGCCGATGTCGGTGATCCGCTTGCGCACGATCGACGGGATGTCGACGTAACCCTTGGTCGTCACCTCGCCGGCCACGTGCACCAGCCCGGTGGTCACGAGAGTCTCGACGGCAACGCGGGAGTCACGATCAACCGTCAGAAGCGCGTCGAGAATCGAGTCACTGATCTGGTCGCAGATCTTGTCTGGATGACCTTCGGTCACGGATTCCGAGGTGAAAAGTCGGAGAGCAGAGCCCACAGGAATAGCCCGTTCTGTCGCAGAGGAGTGTGGATGGCGCTCAGCGCACCACGTTGAGGATACGGTCAGCGACCGACGCCTTGCTGCCATTCGCCTCGGCCACGTTACGTCCCGTTGCATCCAGAACGATCACGTCGTTGTCGTCGCTGCCGAAAGTCTCGCTCCAACCGACCCTGTTGACGACGAGAAAGTCGACACCTTTGCGCGCGGCTTTCGCGGCGCCAAGGGCGAGCAGAGCGTCCCGATCCGTCTCGGTCTCGGCCGCGAACCCAACGATCACCTGACCGTCGTGGCGCGAGTCAGTGAGCTCGTGCAGGATGTCCGGGTTCTTCACGAGCCGCAGCTCGAGTGTGTCGCCCTGGGTCTCTTTTTTGATCTTCGCGTCGGACACACTCTCGGGGCGGTAGTCGGCCACGGCGGCCGCCATGACGATCAGGTCGGCCGTTCCAGCGGCAAGCAGCGTTGCCTCCTGGAGTTCGAGCGTGGTGGAGACGTGCTGCACTGCGACGCGCGCGCTCAGCGAGTCGAGACCAAACCCGTCAAGAACGCCGTCGTCGAGGTTCGCCACGATCAGGGTCACGTCCGCGCCGCGCGTCACGGCGGCCCGCGCGAGGGCGACCCCCTGCTTTCCGCTCGACCGGTTGCCGATGAACCGCACAGGGTCAATCGGTTCGCGAGTGCCCCCTGCGGTGATCAGGATGCGCCGGCCCGCAAGGTCCTGCGGAGTGACCGCAGCGAGAGCCTCCGCGACGATCTGCTCGGGTTCGGCCATGCGCCCGGGGCCCGAGTCGGATCCGGTGAGCTGTCCGCTGGCGGGGCCGACGAAGCGCACCCCGCGCGAGCGCAGGGTCGCCACGTTGGCGATCGTTGCCGGGTTTTGCCACATCTCGGTGTGCATGGCTGGCGCGAGCACCAGGGGCGCATTCGAGGCGAGGATCGTGTTGCCCAGCAGGTCGTCGGCGAGACCGCTCGCAAGCTTGGCAAGGGTGTTTGCGGTCGCGGGCGCGACGACGATGAGATCCGCCGCCTGGCCGATGGCCACGTGGCGGACTTCCGCGACGCCCTCGTAGAGCTCGCTGTGGACGGGATTGCGACTTATTGCTTCGAGGGTTGGGCGACCAACAAAACGCAGCGCGGCATCCGTGGCCACAACGTGAACGTCGTGGCCAGCCAAAACGAGGCCACGCACGACATTGACGGCCTTGTAGGCCGCGATGCCGCCGGTGATCCCGACGACGACGTTCATCTCTGCAGCGATTACTTACTCAGGCACGTCAAACGGCGTGAGAGTGAGCTTGCCTTCGTGGATCTCGCGCAGCGCCACCGAGAGCGGCTTGTCGTCGATGGTCGAGTCGACCAGTGGGCCGACGTTGTCGAAAAGCGAACCCTCGTGGAGGTCGGCGTAGTAGTCGTTGATCTGGCGGGCGCGTTTCGACGCGAAGATCACAAGCTGGTACTTCGAGTCAACGCGCGAAAGCAGGTCGTCGATGGGCGGGTCGATGATGCCGGAGTTCTTGTCGGCCATGGTGTCCTCCTGGACTGTCGGCACTGCGAATAAGCGGGGCGCGGCCTCGGACCGCAAAAAGTGAGCGCCTCATTACGACACGTGAAGTAATTCTACGACCTCGGCGGCCGCTTGACCGACTTCGCGGTTGACGACTTTGACATCGAACTCGTCGCGGGCGCGCATTTCGACCTTCGCGGTCTCGAGTCGTCTGGCCTGTTCGGACACTTCCTCGGTGCCGCGTCCGACCAGTCGGCGCACCAATTCGTCCCAGCTCGGTGGGAGCAGGAAGACCAGGAGCGCCTCCGGCATCTCACGCCGCACCGCGCGTGCGCCTTGCAAATCAATCTCCAGGAGGACGCTCTTGCCCTCGGCCAGTGCGGCATCGATGGGCGGCCGTGGTGTCCCGTAGCGGAATGCGTTGTGCACCGTCGCGTACTCGAGGAACTCGCCCCGCGCGATCCTGTCGTCGAACTGCTCGTCGCTGATGAAGTAGTAGTGCTCGCCGTTCACTTCCCCCGGTCGAGGCGCTCGCGTGGTCGCGGAAATGCTGAGGAGCACGTGCGGGTAGTGCTCGCGGATGTAGCGCGATACCGTTCCCTTTCCGACCGCCGTCGGACCCGCCAGCACCACCAGACGACTCGTGAGCAGTTCGCCGCGCCCCTCACGCACTGACAGATACTCGCGCAGCTTGCCGCGCTGGCGAACGCCCAGACCGCCGACCCGCTTCGAGCTCGCGATCCCGAGCTGCTCCATCGCCTTGTCGGCGCGCGTTGGTCCGAGGGTCGGGATGCTCATGAGCAGTTCGCGCACCCGCAACGTGGCCTCAGGGGTGGCGGGCTCGCCTGCCCAGGCGGATTCGGCCACATCGAGTGCCGTGCGATCGCGATTCGCGACCGCCCGCTTCACCGAGGCGCGCGCACGACGGGCCGCGACTGCGGCGTGGGCGGCAGCGACCCGATCGACTTCGGGAAGAGCTACCCGCGGCATGCGGCCACCTCCAACGCGTGGGCATCAATCGCCGAGACCATGCCGTCGGGGCCGGCGGACAGGATGCTGCGCGATGCACTCACCACAACATTCTGCGCCGCAGCGCCGAAGAGGTCGGGCAACTGAGAGATCCGCGCGCCCTGGTGCCCGAACCCGGGTGCCAGGATCGGCATCCCGCTGAATGATCCAGGAGCGAGGCCGAAGTCGGCCAGCGCGACCGTGGCGCCGACGACGACGCCGAGCGAGCCAAGAGAACCGGATGCCGAGCCACCATTGCGCTCGGCGACTCCCCGGACGAGCGCGGCCGCCACGGTCTGCCCGTCTGGGCGCGTCGCCGTCTGTGTCTCGAAGGCCTGAGGATTCGACGTGGCGGCCAGCACGAAGACGCCCTTGCCGAAATGTCCGGCTCGATCGAGTACACCGTCTAGCGAGCCGAGTCCCTGGTACGCGACGGCCGTCATGGCGTCGACCTCGAGCGTTGAGCCCGGGGTCAGCCAGGCGTCGGCCGCGGCATCCACGCTCGTGCCCACGTCGCCTCGCTTCACATCGGCGATGACGAGCAGACCTGCCGCCCGTGCAGCGGCGATCACGTCTTCCAGTGCGGCATAGCCAGCCGAACCGTGGCGCTCGAAAAAGGAGACTTGCGGCTTGACGACGCCGACCCGACCAGCTGCTGCCTCGACGACGCGCAGTCCGAAGTCGCGCACGCCGGACGCCGAGTCAGGTAGCCCCCACTCGCCCAGGAGTGCCGCATGCGGATCGATCCCGACGCACAGCTGACCGGTGGAGGCAAACGCCCGTTCCAGGCGCGCGCCAAAAGTCTCGATGCCGTTTGGGGCTTCGTCGGTCGGGCTCATCCGCCAGCCACCGCCTCCGCGCGCTCCAGGGCGGCTGCGCGATCCAGCGCGTAGTTCTGCAGGCTGCGCACCCGCATCTCGCCGCGGTCCACCTCGAAGGACGCCACGGCAGCGCCGACCTGCGCGATGGTTGTGAACAGCGGCTTGTCGGCCGCCACCGTAGCGGTGCGGATCTCGAAACCGTCGACGCGTGCGCTGCGGCCGCTCGGCGTGTTGATCACGATGTCGATCTCGCCAGCATTGATCAGGTCGACGATCGAGGGGTCGCCCTCCACCACGGCCTGGCCCATGAAGTGCTTGCGCACGGTTGTGGCCGAGATCCCGTTGCGCGCGAGCACCTCGGCGGTGCCCTCGGTCGCGACGATTGTGAAACCGAGTTGCGACATCCGGAGCATCGGGAGCACGATCGCGCGCTTGTCGCGGTCGGCAACCGACACGAAGACGGTCCCCGACGAGGGAAGCCCGCCGTACGCGGCATCCTGACTCTTCGCGAACGCCCGCGGGAAGTCGGCGTCGATGCCCATGACCTCCCCAGTCGAGCGCATCTCCGGACCCAGCACCGAGTCGACGACCTGACCTTCTCTGGTGCGGAAGCGTTTGAAGGGAAGAACGGCCTCCTTGACGGAGACGGGCGAGTCCAGCGGCACGTGAGAGCCATCAGAGACCGGCAACATCCCTGAGCGCACGAGGTCCCGGATGCTCTTTCCCACCATGATCAGCGACGCCGCTTTCGCCAGCGGGATCCCGAGCGCCTTCGACACGAAGGGAACCGTGCGGGACGCCCGTGGGTTGGCTTCGAGCACGTACAGAACTCCGGCACCGATCGCGAACTGCACGTTGAGCAGCCCCCGCACACCGACCCCCTCGGCGATCTTGCGCGTCGCGTCAACGACCTGGTCGATCACGTCGCGGCCGAGGGTGACCGGCGGCAGCGTGCAGGCCGAGTCGCCGGAGTGCACGCCCGCTTCCTCAATATGCTCCATGATTCCGCCGACGTACAACTCGGTGCCGTCGTAGAGCGCGTCGATGTCGATCTCTAGGGCGTCATCCAGGAACCGGTCGACTAGCAACGGCGAGCCGGGTCCGATGATCGCCTGGTCGCGCACGCGATCGAAGTAGTCCTCAAGGCCAGGGCTGTCGTAGAGGATCTCCATGCCGCGACCCCCCAGCACATAGCTCGGGCGCACAAGCACCGGATAGCCAATACTTTCAGCGACAGATATTGCCGAGGGAGCGTCTGTGGCGATGCCGTTCTTCGGCGAAAGCAACTTCGCCTCTTTCAAGATCTTCGAGAACAAACCGCGCTCTTCGGCGAGGTCGATCGCCGAAGGCGAGGTCCCGAGGATGGGCACGCCAGCGGCCTCGAGCCCCTTCGCCAGCCCGAGAGCCGTCTGCCCGCCGAGCTGAACGATGACACCGACCAGCTCGCCCGACTGGGACTCTGCGTGGATGACTTCCAGCACATCTTCGAGTGTCAGCGGCTCGAAGTACAGACGGTCGCTGGTGTCGTAGTCGGTGGACACCGTCTCTGGATTGCAGTTGATCATGATTGTCTCGAAGCCGGCATCGTGCAGTGCGAAGCTGGCGTGCACACAGCTGTAGTCGAACTCCACGCCCTGCCCGATCCGATTCGGACCGGACCCCAGGATGACGACCTTGCGGGCATCGCTCGGACGCACCTCAGTCTCGGTGTCGTAGCTCGAGTAGTGGTAGGGCGTGAGGGCGGGAAACTCGCCGGCGCAGGTATCCACCGTCTTGTAGATCGGCCGGACCCCCAGCTGCCAGCGCGCGTTCCGCACCTCCTGCTCGGTCAGATTGCGCAACTCGGCGATCTGGACATCCGAGAAGCCGTGGTCCTTGGCGAGCTTGAACAAGCCGCGATCAAAAGGCCGCAGCCCCCCGATCTCGGCGGCGACCTCGTTGATCAGCACGATCTGGTCGAGGAACCACGGGTCGATCTTGGTGGACTCGAAGGCCTCCTCGATGGTGGCGCCCTTGCGGAGCGCCTGCTGCAGGGTCACGATCCGACCGTCAGTCGGCACCTTCGCCACCGCCAACAGTTCGGCCTTCGAGCGCGGCTCCGCGCCCCAGTGGAAGCTGCTCCCCCGCTTCTCGAGTGAGCGCAGCGCCTTTTGCAGCGCGGTCGAGTAGTTGCGGCCGATGGCCATCGCCTCGCCGACACTCTTCATGGTGGTGGTGAGGGTGGCATCCGCAGAGGGGAATTTCTCGAACGCAAAGCGCGGCACCTTCACGACGACGTAGTCCAGCGTCGGCTCGAAGCTCGCGGGAGTGACGCGGGTGATGTCGTTGGGGATCTCGTCGAGCCGGTAGCCGATAGCCAGCTTGGCCGCGATCTTGGCGATCGGGAACCCGGTTGCTTTGGAGGCGAGCGCGCTCGAGCGGGAGACCCGCGGGTTCATCTCGATGACGATGATGCGCCCGTTCGCCGGGTCGACCGCGAACTGGATGTTGCACCCGCCGGTGTCGACGCCCACTGCGCGGATAATGTCGATCCCGATGTCTCGCATGCGCTGGAACTCGCGGTCGGTAAGCGTGAGGGCGGGTGCCACCGTGATCGAGTCACCGGTGTGGACACCCACCGGATCCACGTTCTCGATCGAGCAGACGACCACCGTGTTGTCGGCGGTGTCGCGCATCAACTCCAGTTCGTATTCCTTCCAGCCGAGGAGCGACTCCTCAAGCAGGACCTCGTGCGTCGGGCTCTGGTGGAGACCGTCGGTGACCATCCGGATCAGCTCGGTGCGGTCGTATGCAAATCCCGATCCCAGCCCACCCATCGTGAAACTGGGGCGGATCACGAGCGGGTATCCGAGATCCTCGGCGAAGTCAACGGCCTCACCGACGGTGCGCGCGATGTGGCTGCT
>JAYTXO010000288.1:0-7061 GCA_043742905.1 Microbacteriaceae bacterium
CAGCGAATCGAACCGTCGAGGCCCTTCCGCGGCGAACCTGGTCCCAGGGGAGATTCTAAAACGGTCGGGAATCATTTCGCTAACATTTCGCAGCAGTAGCGGTTGTATAACTGTTCGGCAGCGAGATTCGGATTCCATACTGTCTACCTCTGGTCGCCGGATATCCTCTTGTCAAAATCGCCCGGCCGTCTGTCGAGCGTCATCTTGGAGGACATTTTGAGAATCACAGCCAGGAAGGTCGCAATCAGCGGCCTTACCACCATCGCGACGGCGGCCCTTCTCGCCGGCTGCGCGTCTGCACCCACCGCCACGAAGCCCACGGCCAGTCCGCTGGCCAAGAACTTCCTGCCGTGCATGGTCTCCGACAACGGCGGCTTCGACGACCACTCCTTCAACCAGATTGGCCTCGAGGGACTGGTGTCCGCGGCCAAGGAGTTGGGCATCAAAGAGAAGCACGTTCAGTCGAACGCTGACACCGACTACGCGCCCAACATCGCGAACCTGGTCGCGCAGAAGTGCACCCTGATCATCACCGTTGGATACAACCTGGCCGACGCCACGAAAGCAGCGGCGGCCGCCAACCCCGGCATCAACTTCGCCACGATCGACGACTCGTCGACGGATGCGGCCAACGTGCAGCCGATCACCTTCCGCTCCGACCAGGCAGCCTTCCTCGGCGGTTACGCGGCCGCGGCGTATAGCAAGACGGGTGTCGTGGGAACCTTCGGTGGCATCTCGATCCCGCCGGTCAACATCTTCCTCGAGGGGTACGCGGAGGGCGTCGCTTACTACAACAAGCAGAAGAGCAAGAGCGTGAAGGTCGTCGGGTGGAACACCGGCACCCAGACCGGTTCGTTCACTGGAGGCTTCGCCGCAGGCACCGAGGCCAAGGCCGCGGCGCAGGCCGAAATCGACCAAAATGTGGACGTGATTTTCCCAGTCGGGGGCCCGATCTACCAGAGCGCAGCTCAGGCGATCAAGGACTCCGGCAAGAGCATCACCATGATCGGAGTTGATGCAGACGTCTACTTCACCGACACCACCGTGCGTGACATCCTCCTCACCTCGGTCCAGAAGGGCGTCGGAACGAGCGTGTCCGCGGTCGTCAAGCAGGCCGCGGCCGACAAGTTCATGAAGACGCCGTACGTCGGCGACCTGAAGAACCAGGGTGTTGGTCTCGCACCGTTCCACAACTTCGCGAGCAAGGTCGACTCGGGCCTCTCAGCGGAGCTCGACAAGGTGAAGGCCGACATCATCAGCGGCGCTATCACCGTCGGAAAGTAGTCAGCAACACGCAGTACCAATGACGGGGTGGGGAGTCCGGCTCGGCTGGCCTCCCCACCCCGCGTTAAGCGCTCCGCAGCATCCCCCCGATCGCCGGATAGATTGAAGAGATGAAGCTCGAACTCCGCGGCATTACGAAGCGCTTCGGTTCGCTGGTAGCCAACGATCACATCAACCTCGTGGTCAGCCCGGGAGAGATCCACGCGCTGCTGGGCGAGAACGGAGCGGGGAAGTCGACGCTGATGAACGTCCTCTACGGCCTGTGTCAGGCTGAAGAGGGCGAGATTCTGCTCGACGACACGGTGCAGCACTTCGCCGGTCCTGGCGACGCAATGAACGCAGGGATCGGGATGGTGCACCAGCACTTCATGCTGATCCCGGTCTTCACGGTCGCCGAGAACGTCATGCTGGGGCACGAGCAGATCCGCTTCGCGAGCACCCTCGACCTTGCAGCGGCGCGCAAGCAGGTTCGTGAGATTTCAGCGCGGTTCGGCTTTCATGTCGATCCCGATGCCCTGGTTGGTGAGCTCCCGGTCGGTGTTCAGCAACGCGTAGAAATCATCAAGGCCCTCTCGCGAGATGCGCGGGTTCTGGTTTTTGACGAGCCCACCGCGGTGCTCACCCCTCAGGAGACCGACGAGCTCATGGTCATCATGCGCCAGCTCAAGGAGTCGGGAACCTCCATCGTGTTCATCACCCACAAACTCCGCGAGGTGCGCGAGGTAGCCGACCGAATCACCGTCATCCGGCTCGGCAAGGTGGTCGGAGAGGCCGGTCCGACGGCCACGAACACCGAGCTCGCCTCGCTCATGGTCGGGCGCGCTGTCGAGTTGACCGTGAAGAAGAATGAGGCCGCGCCGGGAGCTCCCGCTCTCATCGTCGACAAGCTGTCCGTGATCGACGTCGACGGTCAGATCGTGGTGAACAAGGTGAGCTTTGACGTCAAGGCGGGTGAGATCCTGGCCATCGCGGGCGTGCAAGGGAACGGTCAGACCGAGCTTGCGGAAGCCATTCTCGGATTGCAGCCGAAAGTAACCGGCGACATAACGCTAGACGGAATCTCACTTCGCGATAAGAGTGTCCGCGGGGTCCTGAATGCGGGCGTCGGCTACATCCCCGAGGATCGGCAGGAAGACGGGCTCGTTGCTGAGTTCACCATCGCCGAGAATCTCATGCTCGATCGGGCGGACGGCGCACCGTTCGTGAAACGCGGGTCACTCCAACTGTCCTATCTCGCCGACTTTGCGAGCACAGCGTTGGCCGAGTTCGACATCCGCGCGCAGGGCATCGACACCCGTGTCGGTAGGCTCTCAGGCGGCAACCAGCAGAAGGTCGTGCTCGCTCGAGAACTCAGCCGTACCCTGCGTCTTTTTGTCGCCGCCCAGCCGACCCGGGGACTCGACGTCGGCTCAATCGAGTTCGTGCACACCCGGATCGTCGAGACGCGGGATGCCGGCGTTCCCGTCGTTGTCGTGTCGACCGAGCTCGATGAGGTTGTCGCCCTCGCCGACCGCATCGCGGTGATGTACCGCGGTGAGATTGTGGGAATCGTTCCGGCGGACACCGACCGCGACATCCTGGGTTTGATGATGGCGGGCGACACCCCCGCGGCCATCGCCACGCAGAATGGTGCCGCCGCGTGACTACCACTACCCCGAGCGAGACCGAGCACTCGGCTACACCGCCGACCACTCCTCCGACGCTCCCCGGCGAGGGGTCGAGCTCGCGCGTCGAGCAGTACCTGCGCGAAGTGATGGGTGGAAGCGCCGTGATCTCGCTGCTAGCTGTCCTCATCGCGCTCGTGGTCGGTGCAGTCCTCATCGCCGCGACGGACCCCGGTGTGCAGGAGGCCTCCGCTTACTTCTTCGGTCGTCCTGGCGACACCTTCGGGGCGATCTGGAGCGCGACCTCCGGGGCGTACGCAGCCCTTTTCCAGGGAGCTGTCTACAACTTCGGCGCCACCGATTTTCTGAGCGGTATTAAGCCCCTCACGGACACTCTGGCCGACTCCACGTCGCTGATCGCCGCCGGTCTTGGCATCGCTTTGTCGTTTCGAATCGGGCTCTTCAACATCGGCGGTCAGGGCCAGATCCTCGCGGGCGCGTCGTGTGCGGGATGGGTCGGATTCACGGTCGATGCGCCGTTCCCTGTGCTGCTGTTCCTCGCCCTGTTAGCCGGCCTGTTCGGCGGCGCGATCTGGGCTGGGGTCGTCGGTTTCTTGAAAGCGCAGACCGGGGCCAACGAGGTAATCGTCACGATCATGCTCAACTTCGTCGCGTTTTATCTGGTGAGCTACCTGCTGAAGGTGCCGGTGCTGCAGGCGCCCGGATCGACCAATCCGAAGTCCGCTCCGATGAGGCCGGGGGCCATCTTCCCGTCACTGCTTGGGCCGAACTATCTGCTGACCGTTGGATTTGTGTTCGTCATCGCCGCGACCGTGTTCCTGTGGTGGCTACTGAACCGCTCGAGCCTGGGCTTCCAGTTCCGCGCGATCGGCGAGAACCCGAGGGCGGCGCGCACGGCGGGCATCAACGTCAACCGCATGTATGTCTACGGCATGCTCATCTCGGGTGCTCTGGTCGGGCTGGCCGGGGCGAACCAGGTGCAGGGCGTCATCACGACAGGCTTCAGTGCTGGCATCGACTCCGGGATAGGGTTCAGCGCAATCACCGTGGCCCTGCTCGGGCGGTCACGGCCGTGGGGCGTGTTCGCGGCCGGCATCCTGTTCGGGGCCTTCCAGGCGGGCGGTTACACGATGCAGGCGGCCCAGAACGTGCCGGTGGACATAGTGCTTGTCGTGCAATCCGTGATCGTGTTGTTCCTCGCGGCTCCGCCGCTGGTGCGTACGATTTTCCACCTACCGAGACCGGGATCTACGCGGAAACCCAAGAAGCCCCGCACCGTGACCGTGCACAAGGAAGTAGTGGCCAAATGAGCACAGTCTTCGCGGCGCCCGGGATCGATGAGTCGCCGATCCAGCTCGAGAAGGCCGTCATCCGATCGTGGAAGGCGCCGATCATCTTCGCGGTGTTCACCGCACTCGCCGCTGTCCTGTTTATCGCCCTCGGTCGCAGCGGTGTCACCCACTTCAACATGTCGACCTCCAGCGACCTGATCCAGTTGCCGCTCGCCACCCTGCCCACCCGGGAGACGGGGGTGGTGGTGGTGATCATCTCGGTCCTTCTCACCGGAGTCGGGTTCGGTCTGTCGTACGGTGCGCGCAAGCTCCCGCTGTGGTTGATCACGATCTTCGTCGCTGTCTTCTTCACCGGATTCCTGACTTGGGCGGCCGCCAACAACACGCTGGCAGTTCCCGGCTTACTGCTGAGCGCGATCGGGATCAGCGTTCCGCTGATCTTCGGAGCACTAGGCGGTGTCATCTCCGAGCGGGTGGGCGTCGTCAATGTCGCGATCGAGGGTCAACTGCTCGCCGGAGCTTTCGTGTCGGCCGTGGTGGCGACAGTCACCCACCAGGCCATTGTCGGCTTTCTCGCGGCAATGCTCGCCGGAGTGCTTGTCGCGGCGATCCTCGCGGTGTTCTCCATCACCTACCTCGTCGACCAGGTCATCGTCGGCGTCGTGCTCAACGTGCTCGTCATCGGCCTGACTGACTTCCTGTACTCGCAGGTACTCGCCTCGAATGCGCCGACGCTGAACGCGCCGCCGCACTTCCCGTTCCTGCCGATCCCTCTCCTCAGCGAGATTCCCGTGCTCGGCCCCGCGCTGTTCCGGCAGACGGTCATCGTGTACCTCATGTACGTGGCGATCTTCCTGGTCTGGTTCGCCCTCTTCAAGACACGCTGGGGGCTGCGGGTACGGGCCGTTGGCGAGCAACCGACCGCCGCAGACACAGTCGGAATCAACGTCAACCGAACACGCTTCCTCAACGTGATGCTTGCGGGGGCGATCGCCGGAGCTGGTGGCGCGTACTACAGTCTCGCCGCGTCACCGCTGTTCACGCGCGAAGTCACGGCCGGCGCCGGCTACATCGCCCTCGCGGCCGTCATCTTCGGACGCTGGAACCCGCTGCTCGCCACCCTGGCCGCCTTGCTCTTCGGATTCACGAGCAGTCTGCAGTTCTCGCTCAGCGCGGCAGGTTCACCAGTGCCGAGCGAGTTCATGTTGATGCTTCCGTACGTTGTCACGGTCCTAGCCGTCGCGGGGCTGGTGGGGCACTCGCGAGGGCCCGCGGCATCCGGCAAGCCGTACATCAAGTCATGAGCGACTCTCTGCCCATCGACTGGGATGCACTCCGTAAGGCTGCTCTCGATGCGATGTCGCACGCCTATGCGCCATATTCGAACTTCCCGGTCGGGGTGGCCGCGCTTGTCGATGACGGTCGGATCATTGCGGGCTGCAACGTCGAGAACGCCTCGTACGGGGTCGGGCTGTGTGCAGAGTGCGCGCTCGTGTCGACCCTGCACATGACAGGGGGTGGCAAGCTGGTCGCGTTCGCCTGCGTGGACGGCAATGGAGGCGCTCTGATGCCCTGTGGCCGCTGCCGCCAGTTGCTGTACGAACACTCGGCACCGGGGATGCTGCTCCACACAGTGTCGGGAATCCGCACCATCGACGAGGTGCTGCCTGACGCGTTCGGGCCGCGCACTCTCGTCGATTTCGCGAACTGAATCCGCCGGTACACGCTGTGAGCCTCGAACCGTTCGACGCCGTCGATCTCATCCGGACCAAGCGTGACGGTGGTGAGTTGAGCACGGCGCAACTGAACTGGTTCATCGACGCTTACACCCGCGGCTATGTGGCCGACGAGCAGATGTCGGCGATGACGATGGCGATCTTCCTCAACGGGATGGGGCGCGACGAGATCCGGGATCTGACCCTGGCGATGGTGGCCAGCGGTGAGCGCCTCGATTTCTCCGCACTGTCAAAGCGCACCACAGACAAGCACTCGACCGGCGGTGTCGGCGACAAGATCACCCTGCCGCTGGCCCCGTTAGTGGCGTCGTTCGGTGTCGCTGTTCCGCAGCTCTCGGGGCGTGGGCTGGGTCACACCGGCGGCACGCTCGACAAGCTCGAGAGCATCCCCGGATGGCGGGCCGCGCTCTCGCCGAAGGAGTTCATGGCGCAGCTCGAGTCCGTCGGGGCGGTGGTGTGCGCGGCCGGGGATTCGCTCGCTCCGGCAGACGGCAAGCTGTACGGGCTGCGCGACATCACCGGAACAGTCGAGTCGATCCCGCTGATCGCCTCGTCCATCATGAGCAAGAAGATCGCAGAGGGCACGGCCGCGCTCGTGCTCGACGTGAAGTTCGGCTCCGGCGCCTTCCTGCAAGACCCGGCGCGCGGACGTGAGCTCGCCGAGACCATGGTCCGGCTCGGCAACGACGCCGGTGTTGCCACCCGCGCGCTGCTTACCAACATGAACGTGCCGCTCGGGCTCGCCATCGGCAATGCCAACGAGGTGCGCGAGTCGGTGGATGTGCTGGCGGGCGGTGGCCCGTCCGACGTGGTGGCGCTGACCGTCGCCCTCGCGCGAGAGATGCTCGAGCTGGTAGGCGTCACGGATGCCGATGTGCTGGGCGCTCTGCAGAACGGACAGGCGATGGACAGCTGGCGCGCCATGATCGCGGCGCAGGGCGGGGATCCGGATGCCCTGCTCCCGACCCCGCGCGAGACTCACACTGTGTGTGCCGAGCGCTCCGGCGTGCTCGTCGCGCAGGCGGCGCTGCCGTTCGGCATCGCCGCCTGGCGACTCGGGGCAGGCAGGGCGCGCCAGCAGGACCCGGTGCAGCACGCCGCGGGCATCGACCTGCACGCGAAGC
>JAYTXO010000289.1:0-1552 GCA_043742905.1 Microbacteriaceae bacterium
CCATTGGAATCGGCGATCTGGTCATCGACGTCGTCGGTCACGAGGTGCGCCGCGGCGACGGTCGCATCAACCTGACCCCGCTCGAGTTCGAGCTGTTGCTCGCACTCGCCGCCAAGCCGCAGCAGGTATTCACCCGCGAGATGCTGCTCGAGCAGGTCTGGGGCTATCACTACAAGGCCGACACTCGGCTGGTCAACGTGCACGTGCAGCGGCTCCGCGCCAAGGTCGAGCACGATCCCGACAACCCGCGGATCGTGACCACCGTGCGCGGTGTCGGCTACCGTGCAGGCGCCGTCACGTAGGTTCCGCTCATGCTGCGCGTCGACTGGCGGGACTGGCTGAGCCGCCTGGCTCGGCTCTGGAGTGGCTCGCTGCGCATCCGCACCGTGGCGATCACTGTCGTGCTTTCGGCGATCGCGATTACCGTGATCGGGGCGTATATCTCGACCAGCGTGAGCTCCAACCTCTTCGATCAGCGCCTCTCGCAGGTGACAACCGAGGCGAGCAAGGCGACGATGAGCGCCCAACTCGTTTTCACTCAGGCGCAAGACCTCAGCGGCAACGACCTCGAAACCGTTGAAGACTCCGCCAGCGCCGCGGTGAAGGGGATCGTCTCCTCCGCGCCACTGATCGCGATCCTGCGGGCGCCTGGACAGGCCGGCCCCTCGCGAATGGAGAACCGAGCGAGCGAGGGGTTCGACGAGAGTCTCTACGTCAGCGATTCGCTCACGAAGTCGGTGCAGCAAGGTGGCATGAGTCAGATGTCTTGGCAGTCGGTGTCGATTCCCCGCGGCACCGACGGAGCGACCGATCCCGGCATCGTCGTCGGCTCCCTGCTCGACGTGCCGAACGCGGGCCACTACCAGCTCTTCCTGGTTTACAACGTCAGCGATGTTCAGCAGACCCTCGACTTCGTGCAGCGCACCCTCGTGCTCGGTGGGCTGGCCCTCGTGCTCCTGATTGGCGCAGTGGCGTATCTGATCGTCCGCCTAGTCGTCGGCCCGGTGCGGATTGCGGCTGAGACGAGCGAGAAGCTGGCGGCCGGGCATCTCGAGGAGCGGCTCCGCGAGCACGGCGACGACGAACTGGCGACCCTCGCCCGTTCCTTCAACCGCATGGCCGACTCCATGCAACGCCAGATCCGGCAGTTGGCCGATCTTTCGCGCCTGCAGCAGCGCTTCGTCTCGGATGTCTCTCACGAGCTTCGCACCCCGCTCACTACGATCCGGCTGGCGGGTGACGTGCTCTACGACCAGCGCGAGAGCTTTCCGCCCGCGACCGCCCGCACGGCCGAGTTGCTCCACGCCCAGACCGAGCGCTTCGAGGTGCTGCTCGCCGACCTGCTCGAGATGAGCCGCTACGACGCGGGCGCGGTGCAACTGGAGACCGATCCGACCAACCTGGTCCGCCTCGTGGAGGATGCGATCTCGGCGGTGACGCCGCTGGCCGAGAAGAAGAGCACCGACATCCGGCTGGTGGCGCCCGGCGGCTACTTCGAGGCCGACGTCGACAGCCGTCGCATCCGTCGCATCCTGCAGAACCTGCTCGGCAA
>JAYTXO010000290.1:0-1586 GCA_043742905.1 Microbacteriaceae bacterium
ATCAGGCCTCGCGGGGTCGCGACCGCTATGCCGAGATTCACCGTGTGGTTCGTCACGATCTCCTGGGCGGACTCGTCCCAGCGGGAGTTGAGCGTGGGATGCCGCACCGTCGCGATCGCCAGCGCCTTCGCAATCAGCAACAGTGGAGTGACTTTCGCGCCCTCGAATACTGGATGTGCGCGCAGGTGCTCCACCAGCTCGACGGTTGCAGTGACATCCACGGTCACGAATTCGGTGACGTGGGGCGCGGTAAAGGCGCTCGACACCATCGCGGCTGCCGTGCGCTTACGCAGCCCGCTGATCGGCACCCGGGTCTCGTCGGCCGAAGCGGTCCTGTCGGGCGAAGCGGTCCTATCGGGCGGAGCGGCCCTGTCGGTGACGGCGAGAGGCGCCGCCGGAGAACCGCTGGCCGCCTCGACATCAGCGCGGATGACCGCGCCATTCGATCCCGTACCGGTGACGGTTGCGAGATCGAGCCCGAGGCGCCGCGCGAGGTCGCGCACCGGGGGTTTCGCGAGCACGCGCGAGGGCGAAAGTGAGGGCTCCGGCGTCATTTCTGCGGCAGAAGCGCGCCGACGGCGGTGGCCGGAGCGATGATCGCTCGCGCCGGGTCCGTACCCGACGAGCATGTTCGACCGGCCGTCCTCCTCGGCATCGGGCTCAGAGGCGGCAGGGTCCTGGCTGATGGCGTTACCCCCGCCGAAGCTGATGAGCGGGGCGCCGACCAACACCGTCTCGCCCTCAGCGACGTGAAGTGCAGACACGATCCCGATGATCGGTGACGGCAGTTCGACCAGGGCCTTTGCCGTCTCCACCTCGCAGATCACCTGGTTGAGTGCGACCTCGTCGCCCGCCTTCACGAGCCAGCGCACGATCTCGGCGTCGGTGAGCCCCTCACCGAGGTCGGGGAGGAGAAAATCGGTGGCCATCACTGCACCGCCAGGCTTCGATCGACCGCATCGAGCACCCGGTCGATGTCGGGCAGGTAATACTGTTCGACCTTGGACGGCGGGTAGGGGGTGGAGTATCCGCCCACCCGGATCACCGGCGACTCGAGCATCCAGAAGCAGCGCTCCGAGATGCGCGCGGCGATCTCGGCGCCGAGTCCGAGGAACACGGGGGCCTCGTGCACCACGACAAGCCGACCGGTCTTTGCAACCGAGCGCTCGATGGTGCCGAAGTCGATCGGGGAGAGCGACCGCAGGTCGATGACCTCGACGGAGGTGCCCTCGGTGGCTGCTTCGCGTGCCGCAGCGACGGCGGTGGCCACCATCGGGCCATAGGCGACGACGGTGAGGTCCCTACCCTCGATCACCACTCTGGCGTCGTAGAGCCCGAGCGTCGGGGTACCCTCGAGGTCGACATCCTGCTTATCCCAATAGCGGCGTTTCGGCTCGAAGAACAGCACAGGGTCGTCGGAGGCGATCGCCTGCTGGATCATTCCATAGGCGTCATCCGCCGAGGAGCAGGAGACGACGCGAAGGCCAGCGGTGTGCGCAAAGTACGCCTCCGGAGACTCGGAATGGTGCTCTACCGCACCGATTCCTCCGCCATAGGGCACCCGGATGGTCACGGGCACGGTGACA
>JAYTXO010000291.1:0-3591 GCA_043742905.1 Microbacteriaceae bacterium
GGGATTCCGACCCTTGTCGCGAACCACCTGCCCCCCGGGGTGCGCGTCACGCTGCAGAGCGAAAACGGCATCCTTGGGATCGGGCCTTTCCCGCTCGACGGGGACGAGGACGCTGACCTGATCAACGCCGGCAAGCAGACTGTCACCCTGTTACCGGGAGCGAGTGTCTTCGACTCCGCTGTGTCATTCGGAATGATTCGAGGGGGTCACGTACAGACCGCGATTCTCGGAGCCCTGCAGGTCGCGGCCAACGGTGACCTCGCCAACTGGACTATTCCCGGCAAGCTCGTGAAAGGGATGGGGGGCGCGATGGATCTCGTCGCGGGTGCCCCGCGCGTGATCGTCATGACCGAGCACCTGGCGAAGGACGGCACCCCCAAGGTCGTCGAACAATGCGACTTGCCGCTCACGGGCGCCGGTGTTGTGGACCGCATCATTACCGATCGTGCCGTCTTCGACATCGTCGACAGGCGCCTTCTCTTGCGCCGTCTTGCTCCCGGCGAAGACCCCGTACAACTCGCGGCGATCACCGGTGCGAAGTTCGAGATCAAGTTGGACGGCTGACACCGACCCAAGTCATGAATAAGAATCGGGTGAGGCGACGCTGGCCCGTCATTTGATCGAGCACCGCGGATCGCAGCTCTTCCGGAAAGCTGAGCAGACCGGGTTATCAACGACCGTCGCTGCGGCTCCGGCAGGACCCCGGTCATGTGCTCAGAGTCTCACAAGCCCAGCTCCCGGGCGATGAGCATGAGCTGCACCTCGGTGGTTCCCTCGCCGATTTCGAGGATCTTCGAGTCGCGATAGTGCCGCGCCACCAGGTACTCGTTCATGAATCCGTAGCCGCCGAAGATCTGAGTGGCGTCCCGGGCGTTGTCCATCGCGGCTTCGCCGGCGACCAGCTTCGCAACCGCGGCTTCTTTTTTGAAGGCGCGGCCGGCGAGCATCAGCTCGGCGGCGCGGTAGTAGGCAAGCCGGGCCGTGTGGGCACGCGCTTCCATGCGGGCGATCTTGAAACTGACACCCTGGTACGTCGAGATCGGCCGGCCGAAGCTTTCCCGCTGCTTCGAGTACTCGACACTGGCATCCACGCAGCCCTGCGCCGCGCCGACGGACAGCGCCGCGATCGCGACGCGGCCTTCGTCGAGGATTCTGAGGAAGTTCGCGAAGCCACGCCCGCGCTCTCCAAGCATGTTCTGTTCGGGAATGTGCACGTCGGCGAAGGTGATCGGATGCGTGTCCGACGCGTTCCATCCGACCTTGTTGTATGCCTTCTCGACGGTGACGCCATCCGTGTGCCGTGGCACCAGGAAGTTCGTGATCTCCTTCTGGCCGTCGGTCTCTGCCGTCACCGCTGTCACGGTGATGAGCTCCGTGATGTCGGTGCCCGAGTTGGTGATGAACTGCTTGTTGCCGTCGATCACCCATTCGCCGTCGACGAGCCTGGCGCGCGTGCGGGTGCTGGCGGCGTCGCTGCCGGCACCGGGCTCGGTAAGCCCAAACGCGCCGAGGGCGTCGCCGCGTGCGAGGCGGGGCAGCCACTGCTGCTTCTGCTCGTCGCTGCCGAAGTGGAATATCGGCATCGCGCCGAGGGAGACGCCCGCCTCAAGGGTGATGGCGACGCTCTGATCCACCTTCGCGAGCTCTTCGATAACGAGGCAGTGTGCGAAGTAGTCGCCGCCCATCCCGTCGTACTCCTCGGGGAACGGGATGCCGAACAGTCCCATCTCGGCCATCTGCGCGACGACCTCGTACGGAAAGGAATGCTCCTCATCGTGCTTCGCCGATACCGGCGCAACGACCCGCTGGGCGAAGGACCTGACCATCGCTTGGAGCTCGCGGTATTCGCTGGGCAGATCGACACCTGCATCGCTGTTCACGTTGACTCGCCGCCTTGTCTCGGTTAGCAACCACTAACCGGTATGAACTTTAGGCGACGGGGGCCACCAGGGGCAAGGCGCACCGACGAATCCCAGGATGCTTGTCAGGCGGTCAAGGAATCAGCCGGCCGCGATGTCGGCCAGCAGACACGACATGGCCATGCTGGAGAGGATCTGAGCGCTGTCCGTCCTCGCCGCGACCCTGCCGGCACTGTAAGGAGTGGAGTTGAGCAGGCCGAAGACGGCCTGCAGTCGCAGCTCGCATTCTTCGCGGTCCATGTCGGGGCGAACCGACGCGAGCACGTCGCGCCACTGCTCAAGGTATGCACGCTGCAGCGACCGCACGCGGCGGTTGGCCTCGGGAGCCAACAACTCGAGGTCGCGACCCTGGATGCGGATCGTGTTCGGCTCGAGCAGCGCGAAATCCGTGTGGAATGCGACGAGCCGTTCCAGCTTCGTCCCAGAATCGATGTCTTCCTCGAGGATTTCGCGCGCCCCGCCGAGGAGCCGCTGGCTGACGGCGACGAGCAGCTCAACCAGCACGGCTTCCTTGTTCGCGAAGTGCTTGTACAAGGCGGGCCCGCTGACCCCCGCAGCCTGGCCCAGGTCGCCGATGGTCACGTCGGAGTAGCCGCGTGCCGCGAACAGCTGTGCAGCCGCGGCGAGGTAAGCCGACCGGCGGCTGGCTTTCTGGGTTGCTCGCCAACTGTTGGACATGGACCGAGGATAGGTCGCTGGACAACGGGATTGCGCGCGACTGGCAATGTCACCAGTTAGCAATAGATAACCAACGCGTCACGGAGCCGTTGAAGCCCGGCCTGAGGACCGGCCCAGCCGCCTAGTCAAAGTCGAGCCTGTCTGCGGCCCGCCGCAGAAGTGGTGCGAGCCGGTAGGGGATGAGTTCGTTGATCGCGATGGACGTCTCGGTTCGCTCGACGCCATCGCAGGCGAGGATGCGCTCGTTGATCCGGAATAGCTCATCGGTGTCTACGCACACGATTCGCACGAGCAGGTCGGTCGGTCCGGTGAGGCCGAAGGCCTGTACGACTTCGGGGATCGTTGCCAGCTCGGCCGCGATGTGGGCGAGCTTTTGCTGAGTCGCGAACACAGTAGTGAAGGCAGTGAGTGGCCGCCCGATCGCTGCCTCGCTGATGCTGCGGTCGTATGGCAGGAAAACTCCGGCCGCCTCAAGGCTCACCAGGCGAGCCTGCACCGTGTTGCGGGTGACACCGAGACGTTGCGCGAGGGCTACGGTCGTCGCTCTCGGGTCGTCGGTGAGGGCGAGCAGCAGACGGAGTTCGGTGCGATCCAGGGGGCGCATTCTGTCTCCTCTTCGACTCGATTCTCGGTCGTTCCGTGTTCCCCATTGAGCATAATGCTCAATACAAAATAGATCGATTGCGCACTTCGCAAAGGTAAGCGTAGCCTCCTCGACTAAAGACATCGCCGTTCTTTCCGAAAGGCACTCATGAAAGCCGATCTGCTCGATGCCACACCTGGGATCTCGTCTTTCGTCAGCCTGCTAGGTCCCGACGGGCATCGCGACGAAACGGGCGAGTTCGCCGATCTCGTCGCCGACGTCGGCCCCGGCGAACTGCTGGCGCTCTACCGAGACATGGTCGTCGTCCGGCGCATCGACACCGAGGCGACCGCGTTGCAACGGCAGGGCGAGCTCGGCCTGTGGCCGCCGCTCCTCGGTCAGGAAGCCGCG
>JAYTXO010000292.1:0-3781 GCA_043742905.1 Microbacteriaceae bacterium
CGGTGAAGAGGCCGGCGCCCGCGGTGAAGTGACCAGCCGAGTCTGGCTTCGCACCGTTCAACACGGAGAAGAGGCTGAAGAAGATCGGCATCTGGATCAACAGGGGCAAGCACGATGACAGCGGGTTGGTGCCCGCCTTCTTGTAGAGCTCCATCGTCTCGCGCTGCATGGCCTCGCGAGAGAACTGATCCTTCTTACCCTTGTACTTGTCCTGAATCTTCTTGAGCTGCGGCGCAACCTCCATCATCTTCCGCTGGCTTTTGATCTGACGTACGAACACTGGGATCAGCGCGGCACGCACAAGAAGCACGAGGCCGACAATGGAAAGCACCCAAGTCAGGCCAGCCGAGCCGCTCATCCCCAATACCGAGGTCAGCAGCGTGTGCCACCCGACCAGAATCGCTTCGATCAACCACTTGATGGGATAGAGGACCGTACCGAAAATGTCCACGAGTCAAGCCTTTCCGTGGCTCGCCGGAATGACGAAGCCGAAGTGTGTGAGCTGGTAGCGGGTCGCGCGGCGTTCGGGAACGTCATCGATACCCCCCCTTGCCCAGGGGTGGCAGCGCGCAATCCGCCAGGTTCCCAGCGCGACGCCCTTGATTACCCCGTGCTGCTGAATTGCGCCGAGTGCATAGCCAGAGCAACTGGGGTAGTAGCGGCAGACATCGCCGTACAGCGGAGAAATGAGCGCGCGATACGCACGCAAGATCAAAACGCACAAGTTACGGGGGAAAAGCAGCGCGAAGGACAGGATGCGCATCATCGTGGCATCAAGCTCGAATCGAGGGCGGCGTGCGTGGCGTCGACGACAGTAATCCAGCTCAGTTGTGCGGATCCCGGGAGCGCACGAACCACCACGTCACATCCCCGAACGCCCGACTCCACAAAGTCACGGCCGATCGAACGGTAACGACGGCGAACCAGATTGCGATCGACAGCGTTTCCGACGGATTTCGCCACGATGATCCCGATTCTCAGCGGCTCGTTCGCCCCACTCTCGAGGCGGTAGAACACCGCGGCAGGCGTGACAAAGCGGTGGCCACGCCTGACGACCGCACGGAAGTCATTGGCGCGGACCACACGGTTCGCCCTGGCGAGCACCGCAGACTACGCGGAGAGCTCGGTGCGCCCCTTGCGGCGGCGAGCAGCGAGGATGCCGCGGCCAGCGCGGGTACGCATGCGCAGCCGGAAGCCGTGCACCTTCGCACGACGCCGATTGTTCGGCTGGAAAGTTCGCTTGGTCATGGTGATATCTCCAAAACCCGGTTCGCGGTGACCGGGAAGAACGGGGACCGCCTCAAGGCAGTCGTCAACTAACTAAAAATAGGCCGTTAATCGCCCGCGGTCAAACCACAGCGGGCAACCGTACAGTCTCCACGCCCTTCCCGGGATCCGTTGGTCACGACGCGCCCGCGCGAACTAAGGTGAGTCCGCGGCGGAACGACCGTCCAACCAGCCGAAAGACACCATGATCGAGACACCGGATCCCACTCGAGAACTTTGGGGCTCCGTGCTCGCTCTGTTGGGGACTGACGACCGAATCACCCCGCAGCTACAAGGCTTCATCAACCTCGTCGAGCCGAAGGGTGTGCTCGCCGGCACGCTGTATCTCGAAGTCCCGAACGAGCTCACCCGCGGCATGCTCGACCAGCGCATCCGCGTTCCGCTTCTCAATGCGCTCAGCACAATCGATGGGGAGCACGGGATCACGAACTTTGCCATCGTGGTCAACCCCGAGATCCAGCACGCCGGCATCGTCGCCGACCCGGAATCCGTTTCGCGCGAAGCGGTTGCCCGTGATCAAGGCATTCGCGAGCAAGCTCCCGTCCCCGGCCTCAACACGGTTACCGGGGACCGCCGCTCGGACACCCGACTCAACCCCAAGTACAACTTCGACAACTTCGTCATCGGCGGTTCGAATCGCTTCGCGCACGCAGCGGCTGTGGCGGTTGCCGAGGCGCCAGCCAAGGCATACAACCCGCTCTTCATCTACGGCGACTCAGGCCTCGGCAAAACCCACCTTCTGCATGCGATCGGTCACTATGCCGAGCGGCTCTATCCCGGCATCCGAGTGCGGTATGTGAGCTCCGAGGAGTTCACCAACGACTTCATCAACTCGATCGCGAACAACCGCGCGGCCGCATTCCAGGCCCGCTACCGCGAGATCGACATCCTGCTCATCGACGACATCCAGTTCCTGCAGCGGGCAGTCGAGACACAGGAGGCGTTCTTCCACACCTTCAACACCTTGCACGATCACAATAAGCAGGTCGTCATCACCAGTGATGTGGCGCCCAAGCACCTCACGGGCTTCGAGGATCGCATGCGATCCCGGTTCGAGTGGGGCCTGATCACCGATGTGCAGGCGCCCGACCTCGAGACGCGTATCGCGATCCTCCGCAAGAAGGCGCAAAGCGAGAAGCTCCAGGTTCCCGACGACATCCTGGAGTACATGGCGACCAAGGTCTCATCCAACATCCGCGAACTCGAGGGAACTCTGATCCGGGTGACCGCCTTCGCGAGCCTCAACCGCACAGCCGTTGACCTGCAGCTGGTGCAGACGGTGCTCAAAGATCTGATCACCCTCGACGAGGACAACGTCATCGCGCCGGTCGACATCATCAACCACACCGCAGACTATTTCAAACTCTCGGTTGACGACCTCTACGGCTCTAGCCGCTCGCAGTCAGTCGCTACCGCGCGTCAGATTGCCATGTACCTGTGCCGCGAGATGACCAGCCTGTCCCTGCCCAAGATCGGTCAGCTCTTCGGCAACCGTGACCACACCACAGTCATGTACGCCAACAAGAAGATCAGCGAGCTCATGAAGGAGCGCCGCTCGATCTATAACCAGGTCACCGAACTCACCAGTCGTATCAAGCAGAATCAGCGGTTCAACAAAATCTAGCGACAACAATCATGCTTGCACGCTTGTTTTACTGCTTTAAGTGCTGGTGCGGCCGTCCACCCCCTTTTGGGGGACTCGACAATCGACTCTCCTATTGGTGATTACACAAGGTGTGCACAACCTGTGGATAACATTCAGAACGCGCCGGAACACGTGTTGACAGACGGTGCCCGAATTGTGGAACTCGCTCGGCCCGCCAAGGCGACATTGTCGGTGACGCCCGCACCCGTCCACCGGGCTCCCACAACTCACACGGCTGTAGTTCCCCATCGACGATTGGGATGACCGCAGTTGTCCACAGATCCCACAGCGGTTAAGAAGATTAACCATCTCTCTCCCATGTCAGCTCGACCACAACCCCCTGTGCAGCCGCCCGCCCACCTTGCATGTCCGAACTAGCGTTGCGACTACCTGTGCCAGGATCGGGAGTGGCAGTATGGTCGCCCCCAGCAAGTTCGAATGACAAGGAGTGCCCGTGAAGTTCCAAGTCAATCGGGACGTCTTCAGCGATGCCGTGTCATTCGCGGTGAAGCTGCTACCCCAGCGCACGACACAGCCGATCTTGAGCGGTGTGCTCCTCGACGCCTCGGACGGAGCCCTGGTGCTCTCGTCGTTCGACTACGAGGTTTCGTCCCGCACCGAAATCGTCGCCAACGTCGACGAGCCGGGCACGGCGCTCGTCTCCGGCCGGCTGCTCGCCGACATCGCGAGCCGACTTCCTAACGCTCCCGTGGCGTTCTCCACCGAAGACGGCAAGATCGCGGTCAGCTGCGGCTCAGCCAAGTTCACCTTGCTGAGCATGCCTGTAGAGGAATACCCAACCCTTCCGGAGGTAGACGAACGCACGGGTGTGCTGCCGGCTGACGACTT
>JAYTXO010000293.1:0-13605 GCA_043742905.1 Microbacteriaceae bacterium
ATGGCCCGGCGTCCATGGCGCAGACCCGATGCCCCGCGACGGATCAACACGTCAGACTCCAGCGTGGCCCGGCTGACACCTCACCAACCCGTACGCGAAAGCGCGAAAAGCTCATCAGCAATAGTCGTCGAATCTGCCGGTTCACCATGTCTACGTTCAGCAAGCGCCGCGACCAGCCACGAATGGCCTCGCTATCGCCGGCCTAGTAACGGGCATCGTCGGTGCGGCGCTCTCTCTGATTCCGCTAGTCGGAATGTTCCTCTGCTGGCTTCCAGCGCTGCTGGGAATCATTTTTGGATTCATTGGGCTCGGGACTGCGAACCGCACCGGGCTACGGCGGACCGAAGCGCGCTGGGCGATCATCCTCGGATTCGCTCCCATCCCGATCACAATCCTCTACTTCATCCTGAGCATCGGCATCGCCGCCACATCGCACGGAACAAACGGCTAGCCAAGGAACGGCCATCGGTGCGATCAGCGACTCCTCATGTGAGTCGACCGCGCGGCAGTTATTGACCGGTTCCTGCCGGCGGAGGCCTGAGGCAGATGACCGAAATGGCGCTAGGTCGTCATGAGATGGTCGAACCGGCGCAGGATCAGCCCTTCCCGCAATGCCCACGGACAGATCTGCAGCGACTGAACATGAAGGCCCTCCATTGCCGTTTGCGCCACTAAGGCTGCCGCGAGCATTTGGCGCGAGCGAACTGCGGATACTCCGGGAAGCTCGGCACGGTCATCGGAGGCCATCGCGGAAAGCCTTGTAGCCCACAGGGCAAGATCGTGCACGCGCAGCTCTCTCCGCACGTACGGCCCGTCCGCGCGGGGAGCTGAACCGCAGATGCGGGCAAGGGAGCGGAACGATTTGGAGGTTCCTGCGACGATCGTCGGCGAGCCCACTCGCTCGATGTCGGCGATCGGATCGTCGAGAGTCGCACGGATGTGTTTGCGGACGGCGTTGATGCTCTTGGCGGTGGGCGGGTCTTCGTGCAGAAAGTCCCGCGTGAGCCTGCCGGCACCGAGCGGCACGGACAGCGCGAGCTCCGGCAGTTCGTCGGCACCCATCGCGAGCTCGAAAGAGCCGCCGCCGATATCGAGGTTCAGGATGGTGCCTGAACCCCACCCGTACCAGCGTCGCACCGCGAGGAATGTCGCGGCCGCCTCGTCCGGTCCGCTCAGTTCGAGTAGTTGCGTGCCGGTCTCGGCGAAGACACGCTCGAGCACAGCCTGCCCGTTCCCGGCCTCACGGATGGCGGAGGTGGCGAAGGCCATCAGGTCTTCTGCCCGATGTTTCGTGGCGAGGGTTGCCGCTTCATGTACGAACTCGACGAGCTTCCGCTCGCCAGCAGTGGAAATGGACCCGTCCGGATCGAGGAAGTCAATGAGTTGCAGTGCTCGTTTGTGGGAGGTGAACGGGATCGGGCGAGCGCCGGGATGGGCATCCACCAGCAACAGATGTAACGTGTTGGACCCGATGTCGAGAACTCCCAGTCGCATGGCCAGAATCTATCGCCTGAAACCAGCCCAGGCCCGGCCTCGAGTGTCGGCGGCAGGCACAACTCTTGAGGCGTCGCTCACCCTGAAGCCGCCCGCACCGGTGCCGCTAGGTCATCGGGACCTGTCGTTACCTCTTTTTGACTGCACTGGCGGTCTTCGTCAGGCGTGCAGCTGAGGCTACTTCGGTCCAGAGGTCCCTGAAGGCGTGGGCGGCATCGGTGTTCGGGGCGAAAGTTGCTAATGGCGCTCGTTCGGAGCCCATCCGTTCGACGACGACGGCAGCGGGCACAGCGATCGCAATCACCTCACGCCGGGCACCGTGCATCGACTCTGCAGCGACCCGGTGCGCAGTCTTGCGACGATCGACCATTGACAGGAACGCGACGATCGGCGTGGACTTCGCCGACACCGCGACGATCGAGACCACCTGGTCGAGCGACCGCACCGCCAGCGGCGACGGAATCAGGGGAACCACCACCAGATCGGCAGCGTGCAGTGCATTCTCTGCGACGAGGGACGACCCCGGAGGGCAATCCAGAAGCACGACATCGTAGTCTTTGGCTATCGTTTCGAGGATGCGGGACAGACGATGTGTCGACTTCTTCGCCGCATCGAGCACGAGGTCGAGGTCGCGGTAGCTCTCATCCGCAGGCAGCACATCGAGGTTCGCGTACGCCGTGCTCCGCACTGATGCTGCCGCCTCTGTTTTGCCGCTCACCAGCGAGTCCACCCCGCCCTTCACCTTCGGCTTAACGTCGAGAACGAAAGTCGCAGCCCCCTGCGGGTCGAGGTCCCAAAGCAGAACACGCAAGGTCCGGGATGCCTCCCAGGCAAGGTTCACCGCCGTCGAAGTCTTGCCGACTCCACCCTTCGTGCTGTAGACCGCAATGACCTTCATCCCCCGATAGTAGGCCGACGCTAACCATGACCGGCCGTTTGTTTCCTCGGGGGAACATTCGGCGTTCCCCCGAGCGATCGCGAGATTCGTGGGGGCTCGGTTGCGACTGAGGAGCAGTGCAGCGGTCCCATCGCGCAATGTTCGCGTGACGCTTTCTTACGCCAGGGCGCGCAGGCGCGGCGCCAGGTCGTGCTCGAACAGCTCCAGGAAGTGTCGCTGGTCGTGACCGGGGGCGTGGAAGACGAGGTGGTTGAATCCGGCATCCAGGTACGGCGCGATTCCTGCCACGACCTCGTCGGGATCGGACCCCACGATCCAGCGCTTGGCGACCTGCTCGATCGGGAGGGCATCCGCCGCCTTCTCCATCTCGATCGGATCGGTGATGTCGTGCTTCTGCTCGGCGCTGAGAGAGAGGGGCGACCAGAAGCGCGTGTTGTTCAGGGCGACCTCAGGATCGGTGTCGTAACTGAGCTTGATCTCGATCATCCGGTCGATGGCCTCGTAGTCGCGACCGACCTTCGCGGCACCCTCTTTGACGGCCGGGATGAGATCGTCAGTGTAGAGCGTCATGCCCTTCCCGGAAGTGCAGATGAAGCCTTCGCCCGCACGCCCGGCGTAGCGGGCGACGACCGGTCCGCCGGCGGCGATATACACCGGGATCGGGGTGTCGGGCCGGTCGTAGATGCTCGCGTCGACCGTCGTGTAGTACTCGCCCTCGAAGGTGACGCGCTCCCCGGTCCAGAGCTGGCGCATCAGATCGACCGATTCACGCAGGCGCGCGAACCGCTCCCTGAACTCGGGCCACTCGGCGGTCCAGCCGGTGGCGATCTCGTTCAGCGCCTCTCCGCTGCCGACGCCCAGCATGATGCGCCCGGGGTAGAGGCATCCCATGGTCGCGAACGCCTGCGCGAGCACCGCCGGGTTGTAGCGGAACGTCGGCGTCATCACACTGGTGCCGATCTGGATCGTGCTGGTGCGCTCCCCCACCGCCGCCATCCAGCTCAGCGAGAACGGCGCGTGCCCACCCTCGTGCCGCCACGGCTGGAAGTGGTCGCTGGTCGCAACAGATTCCATGCCATGCGCCTCGGCGGCGACGGCGATCTCGACCAGCTCCCGCGGGTCGAACTGCTCGGCAGAGGCCTTGTACCCGAGTTTCAGGGTCATCAAAGATCCTCGACGTTTTTGATCTCTGACGTGCGGTCCAAGGAATGCTCGAGATGTCCGTCCCAGCGCTTGGTCGTTTCGGAGTGCAGTCTGAACTGGTCGAGCGCGCGAGTCACGATGTGGTCAACCATCTCGTCAATGCCCGCTGGATGCGTGTAGAACGCGGGCATCGGCGGCAGCATCGTCGCGCCGGCGCGCGAAAGTCGCAGCATGTTCTCGAGGTGGATCGGGCTGAGCGGGCTCTCCCGAACCATGAGCACGAGCTTGCGCTGTTCCTTGAGTACGACATCGGCGGCGCGCGCCACCAAATCCTCAGCGAAGCCTGACGCGATCGCGGCGAGCGTCTTCACGCTGCACGGAGCGACGAGCATCCCAAGAGTAAGGAAGGAGCCACTGGAGATCGTCGCACCCTGCTCCTGTGGTCGGTGCGAGACGTCGGCGAGAGCCCGCACTTCCTTCACCGATCGGCCGGTCTCGTGCTCGATGGTCTTCGCGCCCCACGGGCTGATGATCAGGTGCGTCTCGACGTCAAACTCCCGCAGCCGCTCGAGGGCGCGAACGCCGAATATCGCACCGGTGGCGCCGGTGATCGCTACGATAATCCGCTCGGTCACGAGGCCAGCTCCTTCAGTCCATCCAACTGTGCGCGCCATCGCGCCAGTACTTGCTCCTCATGCGCGACCAGCTCGAAGCGCATCCCCTCGGACACCCGGGCGTAGGGCACCTCGTCTCGTTCGACGCCGACCACCGTGGCCTCGAAGGTGGTGCGCCCGTCGCCCTCGGCCAGCGGGGACGCCGTGAACTCGACCTTCACGATGGCCCCGTCATCCACGAGCAGCAGCAGCCCGCGACCGCGGCCCTCCAGGGCGGCCGACGTCCGCGAGCGCGTATAGAGGGTCAGCAGCAGTCGGGTCGCGGACACCGCGAACAACTCGCCGACACTGATCGCCGCAACCCGGGGCCAGCCCGCATCGTCGGAAACGGCGAGTTGCACAACGGTGCCCACTTTGACATCGAGCCTCGTGCCGTCCAGCAGCTCACACACCGACTCCGGCAGCTCGAGTGATCTGGTCATGATCTATTCTCTCGGTCGGAGAGTTAGTCCGTCACCCAGCCCCAGGTCTCGCGGGTGAAGTTCTTCACCTCGGTCGACGGTCCTATCGCGCGTGGAAAACGATCAAGCCATTCCCACGGCCGGCAGGCGTCAATGATGAGTCGCGAGTTGGTGCCCTTGTGATCGGGGTGGATGGCCGGGTCCAGGGCGCCGCTGAGTGCGCCGGTCAGGATCTTCATGTCCCGCTCCGGGTCGGCGCGGGTCGTCACCGCCCAGATCACTTCGTGCAGGTCGGTGATGTCGATGTCGTCGTCCACGACGATCACGATCCGTCCCAAGTAGTTTGCCTGGCGCACCTGCGCTGCGATGTTCCCGACCTGACGCGAGTGACCCTGGTACAGCTGTTTGATCGCGATGATGTTGAACAGGCGGCACCCCCCGACACTGTGGGTCCACGCCGCAGTCACCCCCGGGATTCCGGCGCCCTCGATCTCGCGCTTAAGGGCGGCGCTGCGCCCGTACTGCTGGAAGCGCTGCGCCTCGTACGGCGGCTTCTCGGGCGGGCAGCCCAGGATGATGGGGTTGTTGCGGTAGTAGACCGCCTTGACCTCGAACACCGGCTCCGGGCGGGTCGTGGAGGCGTAATAGCCGGTCCACTCGCCGAACGGACCCTCGTCGCGGGTCAGATCATGGCGCAGGAAGCCCTCGAGCGCGATCTCGGCATCAGCAGGGATCGGAAGACCGGTGAACTCGCCGGTGATGGTCTCGATGGGCTCCCCGAGCACTCCGCCGACCCACTCGAGCTCCGAAACGTTGTGCGGGATCTCCAGGCCACTCGCCATGAACTGCAGCGGGTGAAGGCCGGCCACGATCACTGCGGGCATGTCCTCGCCGGCGTTGAACCAGGTGTCGCGGTGGAGCTTGCCGTCCTTGCCGGGCGAGATGTAGATCGCCGCAGTTTTCGCGTCGTACAGCTGCGCGCGATAGGTGCCCATGTTGATGGTGCCGTCGTCGCGACTGCGCGTGATGATGCCACACCCGGTTCCGATGAAGGGACCGCCGTCCTCCGGATGCCAGAGCGGGGTCGGGAACTTCAGCAAGTCGATGTCATCGCCGCGCATGACATTTTCTGTGATCGGGCCCGATTCGACGACCTTCGTCGGCAGCGGCACGACGTCGTCAAGCGCTTTCTGCCAGGTATCGACGAGTTCGAAGGTCCCGATGTCGGTAGACAGCTTCAGGGTCGTGGCGAGACGGCGGCGGTTGCCGAGCGAGTTGACGAGAACGCGCCAGCCCGGCTGATATCCGGGGATCGCATCGAAGAGCACCGCCGGGGATTCCTCGGTGTGGTGCAGCATCTCCGACACGAGCCCGATACTCGCCTCGGCGTCGACGCCCTCGACCACGCGCAGCTCGCCGATCGCATCCATCTCGTCGAGCCATAGGCGCAGCCCCGACGCGGGTTTCCCTGGGGCACCTTCGCGTACGTAGGGAACGGGCTTGGCGTCCCCCTTACCTTTTGCGATCAACTCAGGCGGAAGGGCGGAGGTCATGACACGGATTCCTTAGAGGTCGGATGCGAGACGCCTCGGCGTTGGCCTGGCACTCGCCAACCCACAGGTCGTTCTGCGGTTGGGCCAGCATCATGATGGCATCACTAAATGTTCGATGTGTCAATATTTTGTGGCATATTTGTTTCCATCACCTTTCCGCCGCCAAGCTCGCGACGCGACGGGCCCGCGATGCGAAGGAGCACCATGGAACGGTCGCTAGCGGCGGTCGGCGCGATGACCTTCGGGGTCATCCTTCCGAACAAGGGAAAGGGTGCCGGGCCTGAGCTGCTCGACTCGGTGTGCACCGCTGCTACTGATGCCGGATGGCGCAGCGCGTGGGTGACCGACCATCTCATGGTGCCGCACGGGCCGGAGTCCGACGAGTACGGCGTCATGCTCGAGGCTCTCACGACCCTGGTATGGGCCGGCGGCCGCCACGAGGATCTCGTGTTCGGCACGAGCATCATCTCGCCCGCGATGCGCGACGCCCCCATGCTCGCGAAGGAACTGGCGACGATCGACGTACTGCTCGGTGGTCGGCTCATTGTCGGAGTTGGGGTGAGCGATACCGATGACCTCCCGGAGTACGTCAACATGGGCAAGGCCGACCGATTCGCCCGTCGCGGCGCCTATGTCGATGAATCGATCCGGCTCTGGCGCCACCTCTGGTCGGGGTCGACCGACCCCTTCGACGGCGAGTTCCACCAGCTCACCGATTTCACCTTTGAGCCGCTCCCGGTGCAAGGCGCGAATATTCCGATCTGGGCCGGCGGCCGCAGCGCACGCGCCGTTCGTCGCACCGCAGAACTCGCCGACGGCTACCACGCCGCCCAAACTGGCCCGAGCGATCTCGACGAACGCCTGCCGAGGCTGCGCGAGGCGATCGGGCTCACTGGTCGCCCGTGGCCCTTCATCTCTACTCGCGCTCGCGTTCGATTCGACAAGGAGCCACGCCCGGTCTACTCGATGTCCGGCACTGACGAGGCGATCGCCGATGAGGTGGCTGCCTTTGCTGCGGCAGGCAATGACGAACTGATCCTGGTTTTCGAGAGCCATGACCCGGAGTCGCTGACCGCCGAGATCGAGCGCTTCCGGGACTACGTCGTTCCGCTGGCCGCTGAGAAGGCCCGCGAGGCTGCGTCGAAGGCCCGCGAGGCCGCGTCGGCATGAGTGACGTCGAGGCTGGCCTCGCCGAGTTCGCGCTGCGAACTCGCTGGTCCGGGCTTCCTTCCGCCGTCCAGCAACGCACAGTCGACCTCGTCCTCGACGCGATCGCGTGCGCCTATACCGGGCGCCTGGCGGCGGGCCGCGATCGCTTTGCCGACGCAACCTCCGCGCTGACAGGGCCCGGTCGATACACCGTCGTCGCCGATGACAGCGGCTCGAGCCTGATCGGTGCCGGGATGCTCAATGCCTGGCAGGTCACCGCAACGACCATGTGCGACGTCTACCGACCGGCGATGTGCCACGTCACACCGGCCGTGCTGGCGGCAACTCTGGCGGGCGCCGACATCGCCCCGACGAGCCTCGAGGACTTCCTGACGGCGTTCGCGGTCGGAACCGAGGTCACTCTCAGGTTGTGCGCCGCCATGGACGGCTCGCAGTACCGCGGCCCGCGCTGGCACGCGCCTGGTGTCATTGGACCGTTCGGGTCGGCGGCTGCTTTCGCACGGCTCCTTGGAACCAACGCCGCCATTCTGCGCACAGCGTGGGGGGCCGCCCTGCTGCACTCAGCCGGGACGTTCAGTGCGATTGGTACTCCCGGAGTGAAACTGACCCAGGCCCGCGGGGCCGCGGCCGGATTGCAGGCCGTCATGTTCGCGCAAGCCGGTCACGGTGGTTCCCCCAACGCGTTGACTCACCCCGACGGAGGTCTCTTCAACGCATACTCCGGGCTGAATCCGGAGAGCGTGCTCGACGGCCTCGGCGAAACCTGGCTTTCTGGGGAACTCTCACTCCGGCAATGGCCGGCCTCGAGCTCATTGCAGGCTCTCATCGCCGCCGTCCTCGAGCTCCGAAGCGGCCACGGTGTCGATCCTGGCGCGACTCTCGTCGTCGAATTGCCCCGCCAGTCCTACAAGCTGTGCGGCGAGATGCCGTGGGACCACCAGCTGAGCGCGCTGCAGTCGGCCGCCTGGGTGACTGCGGTGACCTGGGTTGACGGCCGCTGCTGGCTCGACCAGTTTGAGTCAGACGGGTTGAGTGACCCCGCGCGCAATGCCGTCGCTCGGCGGGTGCGGGTGAGTCAGGACTCCTCGCTTCCCGAGGGCGCCGCCCGGGTTCGGGTCGACGGCATTCCCGAGGACATCGTCGAAAGACTGGACGCCCCTGGCAGCCCGGCGGATCCCCTGCCGTCATCCGCCATCCGCCACAAACTCACGCTCGCTACCGGCCAGGTGCGGGCTGCCGAACTTCTGGAGCTGTTCGAGAGCGATCCGTCCTCGGTCCGCACCGACGAGCTCCTCGTCCGATTCCGACGGGAGAACTGAGATGATCCAACTCTGCGTAACGGCCGTGATGAACCGCACGGCGCCACAGCGAACGAACTGCGGCGGAATAGGCTTCGCCTCATGAGCGGTGCACGATCAGGCGCGGTGAGCGTCAACCCTGCCGACAGCGAGCAGGACGTGCTGTCCGCCGTTCGCCGTAAGTACGACGAGCTCACTCACTCCCAAAAGCGGATCGCCGAGGCGATCGTCGAGGACCCCGAGTTCGTCGCATTCGCCACCGTCGACAAGTTGGCGGAGCGCATCTCGGTCGCGCCCTCGACCGTCGTGCGGTTCGCTTACAAGATCGGACTGAACGGCTACCCGGATCTGCAGGAGCGCGTCAGGAAAGTAGTTCGAAGCCAGATGCGCACCCGCCCCCAGGGCGACGACGCGGACGCTGAGATCACGAGCCACCTGGACTCGTCGGGACAGTCAGCCTCGCTGTTACACGACCTCGACAACCTCCGCCAGACGATCAGCGGCCTTGACGCCGAAAAGATCACAGAGGCGATCACGGCGATCGCGACGGCTCGGAACGTCTTCGTCGTCGGCGGCTATGCGTCCGGAGCGCTCGCAGCGTATACCGCGCTGACCCTTGAACGCATTCGTGGTCAGGCCTACCTCATTGAGAATCACGGGGGACGTCACATTCCCGCCCTGTTCCAGGGTGGCAAGGAGGACGTGATCATCGCGTTCGGGTTCGCCCCGTACAGCACCGAAACGGTGCAGATCCTTGAGCTGGCCAAGGAACGTGGAATCCGGGGCATCGGCATCACCGACACCCCGATCTCGCCGATCGGGCAGCGCGTCGATATCGTGCTCCCCACCAGGGTGGGCGGTAAGGGTGCGCAGAACTCGCTGGTGGCCCCGCTCGCGGTCCTCAACGCGCTCCTGAACGGGACGACCGCCGCCATCCCTACCGCGATGGGCCGTTACGACCGGATGATGCGCTCAATGGACGACTGGGGACTGTTCGTGCTCTCCTCGACCGACCCCAAGTAGTACCGGCGGGCCGTCTCCCTCATCGACCGAGGCTGGACGGTGCCCACGGGGCCAGGCGCGGCTGAAGCCGGGTGCTGAGCTGCAGGATCACAACAGAGATCACCGTGATGTAGACCACGGGGACGAACATGGCAGCCGTGCGGTACTGGTCGCCGTATGACGTGATCAGGCCGCCGAGGCCTTGCTGGCTGGAGAGCACTTCCGAGACGATGACTGCGATCCACGACACGGAGAATGCCAGCCGGATGCCTGTTGCGATGTAGGGGATCGAATGCGGCCAGATGATCGTGCGGGTCGTGTCCCAACTCGAGGCGTTGAAGCTCCTCGCCAGGTCGGGGTACTCCTGCTTCATGGTGCGCACGCTCTGCAGCGCATTGATCATCACCGGGAAGATGGCCGAGATGACGACGTAGCCGAGACCGAAGGTGAAGCCGAATCCGAGCCACACGACGAGAACAGGGATGAAGACTGCGTGCGGAAGGGCGTAGAGAAACGACACGTAGGGGTCCAGCACATTGTTGAGCCAGCGGAACTGGCCCATCGCGAGGCCGAGGGCCACACCCAGCACGACCGCGACAACGAAGCCGGTCACCAGCAACACCAGGCTCTCGCCCAGGGGGCCGAAGATAGATCCTGTGATGAACGTCTGATCAATCAGCGCGCCCGCTACAGAGATCGGGGAGGGCAGTACCGCCCGACTGACCGTAGTCGACGCAATCTGCCACAGCGACAGCAGCGCCACGAGCACCACGATTTGCACCACGACGGCGCCCCAGCGCTTCTTGACCAGCGTGGTGAGGGACTGCCCGGTCGCTGAGAGGCCACGGAGCAATGAGGTGACAACCGGCGTGTTGGCGACCGAAGCGCGTTTCGTCGAGGCGAGAACGCTCGTCGCCGCTGGCAAGATGAATGAGGTGCCGGCCGCGCGGGCGATCGACTCGGACGGACGCTGCATCCATCGGGGTCGCGTCCACGGTTCCGTGATCGAACGCTCTGTCCTTCGCATGATGATGCCCGCGACAATGCTGAAGAGTCCCAGGATGACCACGACGACGAAGAACTTGTCCAAACGGAGTTCGCGCGCGTCATTCGAGAGTTGAAAGCCCACACCGATGGCGGACGCCTCGAGCTCGATCACGACCGCGCCGATCATTCCGTGCCCGAATGCGATCCGGATGCCGGCGAAGATGTAGTGCAGGCTGGCCGGCAGGATCACGGTCGTCAACCTCTTCCACGGCGAGGCGACGAACACCTTGGCCGTGTCCTCAAGCGCAGGGTCGATGCTCGATGCGCCGATGTAGGTGTTCACGATCACGGCGAAAATGCCGAACAGGACCGTGGCCGCGACTCGCAGGCCGAATCCGATCCCGAAGGCCAGCAGCAGAACCGGGAACAGCGACACCATGGGCATGGAGTAGAACGTGTTGACGTACGGTTCCAGGATCAGACGCACGACCCGGATCCTGGCCATGGCGAGGCCGATGGGCACTCCGGCGATGATACAGATCACGAAACCGGTCAGGAATGTGGACAGCGTCTGGCCGAATGCCGGGAGCACGTTGGTGACGAAACCGTCAGTGAAGGCCTGGAAGACTGCCAGCGGGGAGGAGGTGGCGTACGGATTGTTGGCCCCCACCAGCTGCCATGCCAGTAGCACAACGACGACGGAGAGGATCCGCTGGGCCCAGGGGTTGCGGATGAACACGGAGAAGCGATCCGACACAGTGACCGGCCGAAGGAAGATGCCGACCGCACGATCGAGCGCGAGCTCGTCAGCGCCGGCCCGGACGCGCGTCGCTGAAGGAGCCACGATTCAACGCCCCGTCGCAGGCTGAAGCGTTGCTTCGTGCTCCAGCACGCTCCAGATGTCCGACCGGAGGGTTCGGTACTCGTCCGAGTCGCGCCAGTCGTATTCCGAACGCGGTTTGGCGAGATTGACCGTCGCCTCTTTGATGACATGCCCCGGGGTCGTCATCACGAGGATCCGGTCGGAGAGGAAGATCGCCTCGTCGATCGAGTGCGTCACGAACAGCACTGCAATCTCGGTCTGGTCGCAGATCTTTTGCAGCATGATCTGAAGGCTCTCCCGAGTGAGCGCGTCCAGCGCGCCGAAAGGCTCGTCCATCAGCATCAGTTTCGGCTGGATCGCCAGGGCCCTGGCGAGGCCGAGTCGCTGGTTCTGACCGCCCGACATCTGCGAGGGATACCGGTCCGCCTCAGCGCTCAAGCCCACCAGGTGCAGGTACTCGTGTGCGATCGACTGCCGCTCCTTCTTGCCGACGCCCTGCAGCTCGAGTCCATACGCGACGTTGTTGAGCGCCGTGCGCCACGGGAGGAGGTTGAAGTGCTGGAAGACCATCGCCTTGTTCCGCGAGGGGCCGGTGCTCAGCGTCCCATCGACATAGACCTCTCCTCCCACCTGCTGGAGGAGCCCACCAACGATCCGAAGGGCGGTCGTCTTTCCACAGCCGCTCGCCCCCAGGAGGCTCACGAACTCGCCAGCAGCGAGTTCCAGATTGAAGTCGTTCAACGCAGGCCGACCCGCCGTGGGGTACTTCATCGTGAGGTTGTTGATGGTTAACAAGGTGCCGTTTGCCTTTCGGATTTGTCGCCGGGCCCGAGGGTCAATCTCGAGCCCGACGCTTGGTTCTATCTGACGGGGGGCCTAGCAGAACCCCTCTTTGTCCTTGCCGTTCGCCTTCAAGTAGGCGTTGACGAAGGTCGGATCCACCCACTTGCTGTAGGCCGGAGTCGTGGCCTCCGTCAGCCCACCGCTGGCGACTTGATAGTCGTGAGTGAGCGTATCGGTGACGGACTTGGTGCAGATGGCGCCGTTGGTAGCGAAGATCTTTGAGTCCTTCAGCTGCTGGTACGCCACGGTCGCCTGGTCGGCCGTCAGGCGTCCCAGGAGGTTGTTGGCAGTCGCAGTCGCGACGTACTGCGACTCGTTGGCGGAGGCCCAGCGCTGAGCGTCAATGAAGGCGTTCACGACTGCCTGGGTGGTCGCTTTGTCCTTGATGAAGGTGTCGCTCGCGATCATGCCCTGCTGCAAGTAGCTCCCGAGCACCTTGCCGGTGTTGAGCAGGATCTTTACCTTGCCGGTTGCGACCGCGGGCACCGCATCCGCCGCGTGGACCGGGGCCAGGTCGACTTGGCCCGACAGGATCGCGGTTACGCGGGCGGTCGTTCCGCCGACCGTCACCTTCTGAACCTTGGTCATGTCAACCTTCGACTCGGACAGCGCCGAGGAGGCGATCACGTCACCTGCGGTGCCAGCCCCTGCGGTCGCGAATGTCGCGCCGGAGAGATTGTTCAGCGTGTATTTCGGCAGGGAAAGAATCACGTAGTCCGTCGTCTGGGACAGGCTTCCGATGTACTTGACTGGTGCGTCGCCGTTGGCCACGGCCTTGACCGCCTCGACCGGGTCGAGCAGGGCGATGTCAGCCTGACCGGCGATGACAGCACGCAGTGCGGTAGCCGGGTCGGCCACGATCGAGCTCGAAACCTGCACGCCCTCGGCGTCCAAGAGCGCCGTGGCCTTGTGGATCGCCGCGTCGGAGAAGCTTTCGCTTCCGCCCGAGATGATGCGTACCGTCAGGGCGAGCTTGCCGGGTGTTGCGGAGCCCGAAGCGGAAGGGGTGCTTGCGGAGCTGCATGCGGTCAGTGCTAGGGCCACCGTTGCTGTGAGCGCGAGTAGCGCCGCAGTGGTTTGTCTCATCAGTCCTCCAGATGTCGTCATTGATCTTCCAGATGGCTGCGGTTCGCCCAGGGGATGGCGTCGAACCGCGCTTGAGAAGTTAGATTTGCACGAAAAAATGTTTCAGTCAAGAGCATTTGATGCAAAGCCTCTTTCTTTTGTCGCGCCGTGGTGTCGGTGGGGACATTGACGTAACCCGGGAACTTCATCACCGCCCCTCGAACCTGGCCGTGCGCTTCTCGCGAAATGCGGCA
>JAYTXO010000294.1:0-5502 GCA_043742905.1 Microbacteriaceae bacterium
TTCAGGAGGAGATGAGGCGGATCTCGCATGCGGTACGACTTCCACCACTCCCGTCACATCCACTCCTGCATTTCACAAAAGGGCTGGGCGCGGGACCGCCGCGGAGCGGGGCGCTAGGCGTGCAGCTGCGCGTTGAGTTCCACTGCGCCACCTGAGCGTGGGAGCGCTTCGATGCCACCGGTGAGCGAGTTGCGCCGAAACAGCAGGCCGGCCACGCCGCTCAACTCGACGGCCTTCACGGTACGGGGCGCGGCATCCGGAACCAGAAGGGTCACCTTGGTGCCCGCCGTCACGTAGAGGCCCGCCTCCACGACCGAGTCGTCGCCGATCGAGATGCCGACGCCGGAGTTGGCTCCCAGCAGCGCGCGCTCGCCGATCGTCACGCGCTGGGTGCCACCGCCGGAGAGAGTGCCCATGATGGATGCGCCGCCTCCGACATCCGAGCCGTTTCCCACCACGACGCCCTGCGAGATGCGGCCCTCGACCATGGAGGCGCCCAGCGTTCCCGCGTTGTAGTTGACGAAGCCCTCGTGCATGACGGTTGTTCCTGGCGCGAGGTGGGCGCCGAGTCGAACGCGCGAGGCATCGGCGATCCGCACCCGGTTGGGCACGACGTAGTCGAGCAGGCGCGGGAACTTGTCGATCGCGTGCACCGAGATCCCCGCCCGTTGGAGCTCGGGACGACGCCGCGTGAAAGCCTCGGGCAGCATCGGGCCAGCCGTAGTCCAAGCCACAATCGGCAGGTGGGCAAATATCCCATCCAGGTTGATGGTGTTCGGGGCGACCAGCAGGTGGCTCAGCAGGTGCAGGCGCAGGTAGGCGTCCGAGGTGGAGGCCGGGGCGGCATCCGTGTCGATGATGATGGTGACGGCGTCGACCGAGACCTCGCGCCGTGGATCGTCGGTGACCCATGACTCGAAGTCGGCGGGCGCGATATGCGGGTCAACGCTGGCCGGCAGCGCGCCGAGCTTCGGCGACGGAAACCAGGTGTCGAGCACGATGGCGGTGGCGGCGGGCGACGCGGTTGTTGCGGTGGTAGCGAGCCCGTGGCCCCAAGCGGCGGTCATGCTCCCAGGGTAACGGTGCACTCGGGGGGATCCGTTGTGGCCCGTAGGCTGGGTCGGTGCCTTATCTGGATCTGAGCGCCCCCGTCGCGGAGTTGACGCGGACGTTGATCGATATCGAATCCGTGTCGGGCGACGAGGCGACGATCGCGGATGCCATCGAGCACGCTCTGCGCCCCTTCCCCCACCTCGAACTCTTCCGAGATGGCGACGCGGTGGTGGCGCGCACTCAGCTCGGACGGGCGAGCCGCGTCGTGATCGCCGGCCACATCGACACGGTGCCGATCAACGGGAACGTACCGGCGCGACGGGAGCCGAGCGACGCGGGCGGCGACACCAGCGGCGACGTCCTTTGGGGCCGCGGCACTGTCGACATGAAGGCCGGCTGTGCGGCGATGTTGACTCTCGCGGCGTCCGTTACCGAGCCCATCGTCGACGTCACCTGGGTGTTCTACGACCACGAGGAGGTCGAGTCGAGCCTCAACGGTCTCGGTCGGCTGGCGCGCAATCACCCCGAGCTCCTGGAGGCCGACTTCGCGATCCTCGGCGAGCCTAGCGATGGCGAGGTGGAGGGTGGATGCAATGGCACCCTGCGCGCCACCATCCGCACCCACGGGGTCCGCGCCCATTCGGCACGGGCCTGGATGGGCGAGAACGCGATCCACGCGCTGGCGCCGGTGCTCGGCATCCTGGCGGCCTACCGCCCCGAGTCGATCGAGGTCGACGGGCTGGTCTATCGCGAAGGACTCAACGCGGTCGGTATCACCGGCGGAGTTGCGGGCAACGTGATCCCCGACGAGGCAGCCCTGAGCGTCAACTACCGTTTTGCGCCCAGTCGCGATGCTGCGGCGGCAGAAGCCGTGCTGCGCGAGTTGTTTGCGGATTTCGAGGTCGAGATCGTCGACCTCGCCGAGGGCGCCCGCCCCGGCCTCGGCGCTCCGCTCGTGCAGGCATTCATGGAGGCCATCGGCGCCCACGCGAAGCCGAAGTATGGCTGGACGGACGTTGCGCGCTTCTCGACCCTCGGTATCCCCGCGGTGAACTTCGGCCCGGGAGATCCGACGCTGGCTCACAGCGATAATGAGCGGGTGCCCGTGGCCGAGATAGACCGTTACGAGCGACGGCTCCGGGCATGGCTGACCGGGTCCTAGCCCGCTCCAGTTTGCCGTGGTGGGCGAAAGTGCTCATCGTGTTCGCGGCGTCGCGCGTCGTGACGACGATCATCATGCTCGTCTACGCCAACATCCAGGCGGCGAACCCGTGGACCGGCCCGAAGCCGAACTACTTCGCCTTCGCCGCGATGTGGGACTCCTACTGGTACTACATCGTCGCCGTCTCGGGTTATCCGGCCGTTTTGCCGCACGGGACCGACGGACACGTCTCCGAGAACGCGTGGGCGTTCCTGCCCGGGTACCCGGCGCTGATGCGCGTGTTCTTGCTGGTCGGCATCCCCTATGAGGTGGCGGGTGTGATCATCGCCGTTGCCTTCTCAGCGGGGGCCACCCTTCTGTTCTACCGGCTGATGGCCGGGGTACTGCCATCGGGTACAGCACTGTTCGCGGTGGTGTTGTTCTGCACCGGAGCGACCTCGCCGATCCTGCAGGTCGAGTATGCCGAGTCAATGCAGTTGTTTTTTCTCTTCCTGGCCCTCCTGCTGCTGCGGGAACGGCGGTACTACCTGATGATTCCGGTGATCGGGATCGCGGCCCTCACCCGACCAAGCGGACTCGCATTCGCGGCTCTGCTGCTCTTCCACGCCATCTACCGGTTCGTGACCAGGCGTCAGGATGACTTCCCGCTGCGCGAGCGGATCGCGGTCGTAGTTGCCGGACTCTCGAGCGCGTTCTTCGGCGTGGTCTGGACGCTGGTGGCCTGGATCGGGACCGGCTCGCCGTCCGCGTACACCGACACCGAGCTTGCCTGGCGCACCGGATGGATCGGATACCAGGAACTCGTGCCATTCCAACCCTGGTTCCAGGGCGCCGAGTGGTGGCTGAACTGGCTCGGCGTGCCGAATCCGTGGCTGTGGGGGATCCTCGGGATGATTGTTTTGATCGTCGCCTTCGCCGTGTTCCTGCTTTTCCCGCCAGCACGACGTCTCGGCGTTGACCTGCGGCTCTGGCTTGCTGGCTATGCGATCTACCTCCTTGCCGTGTTCTTCCCGCAGACCAGCATCTTCCGGCTCATGATGCCTCTCGCCCCGGCACTTGGCGTCGTGGCGATCCCGCGCTCGGTCGTTTACCGCGTCATCCTGGTGGCGCTCGGGATCGTGGGGCAGGTGGTGTGGGTTTACTACTGCTGGTGGGTCAACGGCTACGACTGGAGCCCACCGTGATTCTGAGTTCCGGGCGGGAGAGAGGGCTTGGTTCTCGAAGACGCCTCGAATACGGGATAATAAGGATGTATCCATCGAAAGGGGACACCACATGGCAGCCATGAAGCCGAGGACCGGTGACGGACCGATGGAGGCTGTTAAGGAAGGGCGCCTGATCATCGTGCGGGTTCCGCTCGAGGGCGGCGGTCGTCTCGTCGTGTCCGTCAATGACGCCGAGGCCAAAGAGTTGCACGACGCTCTCGCTGGGGTCGTCAGCGCCTCCTGACGGCGGGCGCAGGAGTGCAACTCCGCGACTCGTGATCACGCTCGTGTGATCAGTCTGAGACCTTGACGAGTTGGAGCAGCCCGTCGCCAGCCGTGCTCACCGATGCCACAACGGCCGTGGATTCGGCGATGGTGTTGAGAAGTGCGCGATAGTCTTCCGCGGTGTCGTCGCGACGCGCGGGATCCGCCACACGCCCGCGCCACAGCGCGTGGGCAACCAGCACTAACCCTCCACGGCGCACGATGCGCAGGGCGTGCTCAACGTAGTCCAGCACTGCGGCCTCGTCGGCGTCAACGAAGACCAGGTCGTATGCCCCGTCATTCATGCGCGGAAGCACCTCGGATGCACGTCCCGTGATGAGCCGGATGCGGTTGGCGGGCACCCCGCCTGCGGCGAAGGCGCTGCGGGCGTGCTGCTGGTAGTCGAGTTCGATATCGATAGAGGTGAGCACGGCATCCGGGGCCCCGGAGAGCAGCCACAGACCGCTGACGCCGGTGCCCGTGCCGATCTCGAGGATCGAATGCGTGGAACTCGCCGCGGCCAGCACAGCCAACTGCGCTCCGACGGCGGGGGTGATCGCGTCGAGGCCGAGTTCGAGGGCGTGTGCCCGCGCAGTGCCAAGCGCCGAAGACTCGACAACGAAGTCCTCCGCGTACTTCCAGTTCTGTTCTTTGTCTGCCACCACACGCTCCCTTGCCGCCAGACTACGGGTGCCGCTCGGGGTAGAGAGTTATCCTGAGCGGGTGTCCTTCGGGTTGACCTTCGACAAGCTGATCATCATCGCGGTGATCGCTGTCTTCCTGGTGGGTCCGGATCGCCTTCCCGCCTACGCCGCCCAGCTCGCCCGGGTGGTCAAGTCGCTCCGCACGATGGCCGACGGAGCCAAGGACCGCATGCGCGAGGAGATGGGCCCGGAGTTCGACGAAGTTGACTGGACGAAGCTGGATCCGCGCCAGTACGACCCGCGCCGCATCATCCGCGAGGCACTGCTCGACTCCCCGGCAACGGCTGCCGTAGCTGTGGGATCTGCTGCGGGATCAGTCGCGGCGACCGCAGCGGACCTCGAGAAGCCGAAGTCGGCCGACCTGCCCGCGAACCGGTACGTGGAATCGGCATACGAGATCCGCCAACGCAAACTCGGCAAGGCCCGGCCAGCTCCCTACGACGGCGAGGCGACCTGAGTTCTCTTCACTGATCGTGCTCGTCGAGATCCGGTTTCGATGCACGTCATTCGGAGGCTACTCGATCCGTGAGATCAGCGACGGCGGAGAGCCTTCAGGCCCTTCAAAGTTGCGACCATCACGGGTGCGAGACGCCCCCACTCGGCGCCGGTGCGCGGCAACTGGACGATGCCGGTCGCCTCGGCGATGGTGCGAGCCTCCACGAAGCGCAGCAGCCCTTCCGGACCGTTGCGACGACCGAGTCCGGAGGCCTTCACCCCACCCATCGGCGCATCCACGCTGCCAAAGGTGGCGCGGTACCCCTCGTTGACGTTCACGCTGCCGAAGTGCAACTGCTCCGCGACGCGGCGGCCGCGAGCACGCGAGCCGCTGAACACGGAGGCGTTGAGTCCGTAGTCGGAGTCGTTCGCGAGCCGGATGGCGTCGGCCTCCGAGTCGACGATGGTCACCGCTACGACCGGCCCGAAGGTCTCGTGGGTGAAGCACTCCATGGTGTCCGTGACGTTCGTGAAGACGGTCGGTTCGACGAAGTACGGGCCGAGGTCGGGGCGCGCCTTGCCTCCGGCGAGTACCGTCGCCCCCTTCGACTCGGCGTCCGCGATGTGAGCCATCACGCGCCCGAACTGGGTGGCTGTCGCGAGCGAGCCGACATCCGTC
>JAYTXO010000295.1:0-5218 GCA_043742905.1 Microbacteriaceae bacterium
GGTCCAGCGAGGTGCGAGGCGAAGCCCGCAATGGTGCCATCGGGCGTCGCGCGCCAAGCCTGATATGCGTCGTTGTCAGCCGAGCTGCGCCACAGTTCGTAGAGCACGAAGTGCGAAGTGTCGTCGTCGAGCAGTAGTTCGCATGCCAGGTTTCCCTCGAAAGCCCGGGTGTCGACGAGGCCGACGCGGAGGGCGGCGACGGCGGCATCCCGTTCACCCAATTTGACCGAGAATTCGAGGATCGCGACGATCATGCCTATTAGCTTACCGGGAGGGACTTGCCCTCTTCATAGCCCGCCGCGCTCTGGAAGCCGACAATGGCGCGCTCCTGAAAGGCGGTGAGCGAGCCGGCACCCGCGTAGGTAAATGAGCTGCGCACGCCCGAGGTGATCATGTCGAGGAGGTCCTCGAGCGAGGGACGCAGCGGATCCAAGTAAATCTTCGAACTCGAGATGCCCTCGGCGAACAGCTCCTTGCGAGCGAGTTCGTAGGGGTCGAGGCGCCCAAAACGCTCGTGCACTGCCTTCGTGGACGCCATTCCCCAACTCTGCTTGTAGAGACGTCCCGCATCATCCGCCTCCAGCAGGCCCGGAGCCTCGATCGTTCCGGCGAACCAGGAACCGATCATCACGGATGCCGCTCCTGCCGCGAGCGCAAGCGCCACGTCGCGAGGGTAGCGAACGCCGCCGTCCGCCCACACGTGGGCACCGAGTTCACGTGCAGTCTCGGCGGTTTCAAGGACCGCGCCGAACTGCGGGCGTCCGACTGCCGTCATCATGCGAGTCGTGCACATCGCCCCCGGTCCGACGCCCACCTTCAGGATGTCGGCTCCCGCGTCCACGAGGTCGCGCACGCCCTCCGCAGTCACCACGTTGCCCGCGACGATCGGCACACCGAGCCCGAGTTTCTTCACGGTGGCGAGGGCGCGCAGCATCCCCTCCTGGTGGCCGTGTGCGGTGTCCAACACCAGCACATCGACACCCTCGGCGACGAGAGCCTGAGCCTTGGCTGCCACGTCGCCGTTGATGCCAATGGCAGTGGCCACCCGGAGCCGACCGTGCCCATCGAGCGCAGGCTTGTACAGATTGCTGCGCAGGGCGCTTCGTCGGCTAAGCGTTCCGACGATGTGGCCGTGGCGCTGCACGAGCGCGAAGTCGAGGTCCGCGGCAACCATCAGGTCGAATGCCGCACGTGGCCCATCCAGATCGTCGGCGTCGAGTGCGGTTATCGAACCGCGAACGAGATCGCCGAGTTGTGCATCGGGGAGGGCGGTGCCGAGTCGGGCGGCAGGGATCGCGCCGAACTCCTCCCCCGAGGCGCTCCGGAGCACCACGCCGTGACCCTCGGTGGGCGGCAACTGCTTCAGCGCCTGGGCGACCGTCTGCTCCGGGGCCAGCACGACAGGCGTATCCCACGCGACCGGCTGTGCCTTCACCCATCGGATCGCGGCAGCCAACTCCTGCAGCGGCAGATCCTGCGGCAGTACCCCGAGTCCGCCGCGCCGGGCCAACGTCGCCGCCAGCAGCGGACCGGTGACCGAGTTCATGTTCGCCGAGACAATCGGGATCGTCGCGCCGGTGCCGTCGCCCGGGGCCAGATCGACATCGAGTCTGCTGGTCACCGCCGAGCGACTGGGAACCAAAAAGACATCTGAATAGGTCAAATCGTGGGCAGGGAGCGGACCGAGGAAGCGCATGACTACACGGTAGAGGCAATATCCAGGAAACTTCTGGCCCGTCTCCTGGTCCGGGTCCCGCAGAGGGCGCGAGCAGCGGTTAACATTGTTTCTGGTGTGGCCACCGGCAGGACGCACCAGTAGCAGCAGCCAACGACGAACTGAGAGTGGGCGGTCAAGCCGTGTCGAGCCCGATCACCGGAACCGCAGCGGACGACCCGAACTCGGGTGAATTTGGCGCCAACGAATGGCTCGTCGACGAACTTCACGAGCAGTACCTGGTCGACAAGAACTCGGTCGACAAGAGCTGGTGGCCGGTTCTCGAGAGCTACCACCCGCTCGGCGACCAGACCCCCACTACCGCGATCCCCATCATCACGGATGCCGTAGCCGAAGCTGCACAGGCTGCGGTTGTTGAGCCGATTGCGGTGGTCGAGCCCATCGAGACCCCCGCCCCGGTCTCGACAAGCTCGACGAGCGCACCGACCACCGGAGCGACGCCGGTCGCCCGCACCACATCCGCGCCTGCCAAGCCGCAGCCGATCCCGGCCGAAGCACCAAAGACCTCGAGCATCCCGGTCGTGACGGGCACCGAGCCCGTCGAGGCCGAAGACGTAGTCACGCCGCTCCGTGGAATGAGCAAGACGCTCGCTGCCAATATGGATGCGAGCCTGTCAGTGCCGACGGCGACAAGCGTGCGCACGATTCCGGCGAAACTGATGATCGACAACCGCATCGTCATCAACAACCACCTGCGCCGCGCGCGCGGCGGCAAGGTCTCGTTCACTCACCTCATCGGGTGGGCGATCGTGCAGACCCTCAAGACCTTCCCAAGCCAGAACGTGTTCTACACCGAGGTCGACGGCAAGCCCTCGGTGGTCGCGCCCGCGCACGTCAATCTCGGAATCGCGATCGACCTGCCCAAACCCGACGGCACCCGCTCGCTCCTCGTCCCGAGCATCAAGCGCTCCGACACGATGACGTTCGCCGAGTTCCTCGCGGCCTACGAAGACGTGGTCTCGCGCGCCCGCGCCAACAAGCTCACCGCCGCCGACTTTGCGGGCACCACGATCTCGCTGACCAACCCGGGTGGCATCGGCACCGAGCACTCGGTTCCCCGTCTCATGCAGGGCGCCGGCTGTATCGTCGGCGCGGGCGCGCTCGAGTATCCGGCCGCGTTCCAGGGCGCCTCCGAGAAGACCCTGACCGAGCTGGGCATTGGCAAGACCATCACCTTGACGAGCACCTACGACCACCGCGTCATCCAGGGTGCGGGCTCTGGCGAGTTCCTCAAGATCATTCACGAGATGCTGATCGGCCAGCACGACTTTTACGAGGACATCTTCGCGGCCCTGCGCATTCCCTATGACCCGATCCACTGGGCTGAAGACATCAACGTCGACCTGGCCGCGATGCCCGGCAAGACGGCCCGCGTGCAAGAGCTCATCAACTCCTACCGCGTGCGCGGCCACCTGATGGCCGACATCGACCCGCTCGAGTACAAGCAGCGCAGGCACCCCGACCTCGAAATCGGCAGCCACGGGCTCACCTTCTGGGACCTCGACCGCGAGTTCGTCACCGGTGGATTCGGAGGCAAGACCGCCGCACTACTTCGGGACATCCTCGGCGTGCTGCGCGACTCATATTGCCGCACGATCGGCATCGAGTACATGCACATTCAGGATCCGGAGCAGCGCGCCTGGTTCCAGCAGGCGTTGGAACTGAAGTACCAGAAGCCCACGCACGACGAGCAGCTGCGCATCCTGAGCAAGCTCAATGAGGCGGAGGCGTTCGAGACCTTCCTTCAGACCAAGTACGTCGGCCAGAAGCGCTTCAGCCTCGAGGGCGGCGAGTCAACGATTCCGCTGCTCGACGAGATCCTGCAGGGGGCAACAGAAGCCGGCCTCGACGAGGTCGCGATTGGCATGGCTCATCGTGGCCGTCTCAACGTGCTCACGAACATCGCGGGCAAAACCTACGGCCAGATCTTCCAGGAGTTCGAGGGCACACAAGATCCGCGCACGGTGCACGGCTCCGGCGACGTGAAGTACCACCTGGGCACCGAGGGCACCTTCGTAGCCGCCTCGGGCAAGGAAATGCCGGTCTACTTGGCCGCCAACCCGTCCCACCTGGAGGCCGCCAACGGCGTCCTCGAGGGCGTGGTGCGCGCCAAGCAGGATCGCAAAGGCGACGGCAAGTACTCGACACTCCCGATCCTGGTGCACGGTGACGCGTCGATGGCCGGTCAGGGTGTTGTCGTCGAGGGCCTGCAGATGTCGATGCTCCGCGCCTACCGCACGGGCGGCACTATTCACGTGGTCATTAACAACCAGGTCGGGTTCACCACGCCGCCGAGCGAAGGCCGCAGCTCGATTTACTCCACCGATGTCGCCAAGACGATTCAGGCACCCATCTTCCACGTGAATGGCGACGACCCGGAAGCCGTGGTGCGTGTCGCACATCAGGCGTTTGAGTATCGCCAGCAGTTCAAGCGCGACGTGGTCATCGACCTGGTCTGCTACCGCCGCCGTGGCCACAACGAGGGCGACGACCCCGCGATGACCCAGCCGCTGATGTACAACCTCATCGAGGCGAAGCGCTCGGTTCGTACGCTGTACACCGAGGCGCTCGTCGGCCGCGGTGACATCACCGAGGAGGAGTACGAGGCCGCGCACCGCGACTTCCAGGACCGACTCGAGGGCGCGTTCGCCCAGACCCACGCGGCGCAGACCGGAACCATCCCAGTGATCACGCCCGACCTCGAGCGGCGACTCGCCGAACTCCAGGACAACATCATCGAGCCCGAGTCGACGGCCATCGACCAGAGCGTCGTCGAACTGATCGGTGATGCGCACGACAACCCGCCAGTCGGGTTCACCGTGCATGCCAAGTTGCAGCAACTGCTGAAGAAGCGCTTCGAGATGAGCCGCCACGGCTCGATCGACTGGGGCTTCGGTGAACTCATCGGCCTGGGCTCGCTGCTGCTCGAGGGCACCCCGGTGCGTCTCGCCGGGCAGGACGCCCGCCGTGGCACCTTCGTGTCACGGCACTCAGTGTTCCATGATCGCGAGAACGGACAGGAATGGCTGCCGCTGGCGAACCTGTCCGACACGCAGGCGCGCTTCGCGATCTACGACTCGCTGCTCAGTGAGTACGCGGCGATGGCCTTCGAATACGGCTACTCCGTCGAGCGCCCCGACGCGCTTGTGATCTGGGAGGCGCAGTTCGGCGACTTCGCCAACGGCGCCCAGATCGTGATCGACCAGTTCATCTCGAGCGCCGAGCAGAAGTGGGGTCAGCGCTCCAGCCTGGTGCTTCTACTGCCGCACGGCTACGAGGGGCAGGGGCCCGACCACTCCTCGGCACGTATCGAGCGCTACCTGCAACTCGCTGCCGAGAACAACATGACTCTGGCACGTCCGTCGACTCCGGCGTCCTACTTCCACCTTCTTCGCCGCCAGGCATACGCGCGTCCCCGTCGCCCGCTCGTCGTCTTCACGCCGAAGTCGATGCTGCGCCTGCGCGGAGCCACCAGCGAGGTCG
>JAYTXO010000296.1:0-2035 GCA_043742905.1 Microbacteriaceae bacterium
TGCTGACGATGACCGCCGAGAACCTCGTCGACGAAGCGGTCGAACCCGTCGCCGAGCTCGTCGAATCGAAGTATCCGGCGACCTGGAGACAGGGAGACCAGCAGCTGGCCCTCTCCTACCGGTTCGAGCCGGGCGCTCCGGATGACGGTGTCACCGTGCAGGTGCCGATCGCACTGCTCGCGCGGCTCAGCCCCGACGGATTCGACTGGCAGGTCCCAGGGTTCCGAGAAGAGCTCGTCACGTCCCTGATCAAGGCGCTGCCGAAGGCGATCCGCCGAAATGTCGTTCCGGCGTCAGACTGGGCGCGAAAGTTGCTCGCCGAACTGCCGACGGAGCCCGGGCCGTCCTCGCTGGCAGCGACGATCGCCGCCACCATCCAACGCCTCACTTACGTTCCGGTCAGCGAGCAGGATTTCGAGCTCGACCGCGTTCCAGCCCACCTCAGAATGACCTTCGCCGTCGTCGACGAGAGGTCGCGTGAGGTGGCGAGCGGCAAACATCTCTCGGTGCTGCAGCTGCAGCTGAAGTCGACCGCCCGCGAGAGTGTGGCCCGGGCATCAGTCACCCCGCGCAGCAACCTCGAGCGCTCGGGGCTCACCAGCTGGGACTTCGATTCGCTGCCGAGAACACTCGACACGAAGCAGGGCGGAAACACGATCCGCGCGTATCCCGCGCTCGTCGACGAGGGGGCGACCGTAAACATCCGTCTCATGACGACACCAGACGACCAGGCGCGCGAAATGCGGAAAGGCGTGCGTCGGATGCTGCAACTCGCGATCCCGTCGCCCCTGTCGTACGTGCACGAGCACCTGACCCACACCGAGAAGCTGACCCTCGCCCAGAGCCCGTATCGCACAACGACCGAGCTCTTCGCGGACGCGATGGCGGCCTGCATCGACGATGCCCTCGGCAGCCGCCAGGTCTGGACGCTCACAGAATTCGAGATGATGCGGGACGAGATCTCGGCGATCATCGTCGAGGCGCTGTTCCAGGCCGTCTCGCTCCTGTCACAGATCATCGCGGCGTCGCGCGAGGCGGATAAGGCCCTCAAGTCGGCATCGAATATCGCTCTGTTGAGCCCGCTGGCCGACGCGCGGGAGCAGCTTTCGGCGCTCATCTTTCCCGGATTCGCCTCGGCGACCGGAATTCGACAGCTGCGACGGCTGCCGGTCTACCTGGCCGGCATCACCCATCGCATCGGCAAGCTCGCCGAGAATCTCGGGCGTGACCGGGTCTGGATGTCGGAGGTGCAGACCGCGACCGCGCGCTACGAACACGCCGGTGGCCGCCTGCCACTCCTGCCGGACTCGACGGTCCCGCTGGTGCACGCACGATGGCTGCTCGAGGAGTTGCGAATCAGCCTGTTCGCCCAGCACCTCGGCACGGCCGAGCCGGTGTCGCTGCAGCGGATCGTCAGGGTGCTGTCGGAGTAGCGATCTGTGTCACGAGCTCAGCTCGCGGCGAACACGACGGCGTCGCCGAGCGCGCGCAACACGATTTGATCTCCCGGGCGATAGGTGGTGCCGCTGGTCACCGGCACTTCGATCGCTCGAGCGCCGGCGAGTTCGAGCGTGAGCAACTGGGTCGCCCCCTGAAATTCGATCGCCGTCACGCGGGCGATGCAGCCTGCGGCATCCGCTCCGGTCGCCGTCGTCTCGACAACCATCTGTTCGGGGCGGAACAGGGCCGTGCACGCTCCCTCGAGCGAGCTGGAGAGGGCCACGAGTCCGAGTGCGCAGTGCACCTGACCGGCGGAGGCCAGCGCGTCGAAAACCACCGCCCCACCGAGGAATCGCGCGGTCGCCAGGTCTGCCGGAGCGGAATAGAGCGTGGCGGGGGTACCGACCTGCGCCAATCTTCCGTCGCGCAGCACCGCGACCTGATCGCCGAAGGTCAGGGCTTCTTCGCGGTCGTGGGTGACGAGCACCGTCGTGATGCCAGCCGAGCTGAGCGCTGCCGCGACCAGCTCGCGGGTCGCCGCCCGCAGACCTGTGTCCAGAGCGGAGAACGGCTCGTCGAGCAGCATCACGCCCGG
>JAYTXO010000297.1:0-5416 GCA_043742905.1 Microbacteriaceae bacterium
TGCGAGCGCTTCCAGCTTGTCCGCTCGGCGGGCAACCCCGACAACGTCCCAGCCACGTGACGCGAAAAGTCGCGCCGTCGCCTCCCCGATCCCTGAGCTTGCTCCGGTCACCACCACGCGTTTCGCCATGGTTACAGGGTATGGCTCATGCGCGACTTGTTCGGCCGTTCGCGACAGTCCGGGGTCCCCCGGGAAGGCGCGAGTTGGCCGGACAGCCGGGTGCCCAGTCGCACCACGACGAGACGCCGGTCCGCGCACCCGAAGGCGCGGGACCGGCCTCTCGACCGCGCTCAGCGGCTGGAAGCGCCCGTGTTGTCCGCGGGACCTTCGGCGAGAGCGTCCGCTGGGGCACCTGCGGGAGCTTCTGCGGGAGCACTTGCGGGAGCTTCATAGCCCCGCGAGATCCGCTTCGGCAACGCAAACACCAGGACGAACGCCGCGATCGCAAAGATCGCGCTCACAGCGAGAGCGAGCGTGGCGCTGTGGCCAAACCCGACCGCGAGGTTGTGGTCGACGATCTTCTGGATGGCCGCTTTGATCGCCGCAGCACCCTCGGCGCCGTGGGCTCGGGCGGCATCCGCTGCCTGCTTCTGCGTGGGACCGAACTTGTTCGGCAGATTGCCGAAGAACACCGAGCCGATGACGGCGATGCCGATGGCTGAGCCGACCCGCTGCATTGTGCCGACGACACCGGATGCGGCCCCCGCTTCGGCGCGATCCACCGTGGCGACGATGAACTGCGCGTTCGGCGCGATGAACAGGCCGGAGCCAATGCCGGCCACTGCGAGTGGGCCGAGCAGGATCCAGTTGGTGAGATCGTCCGGATTGATCAGCAACAGCACGAGCCAGAGCGAGATCAGTCCGATGGCTACGAGGGCTGTGCCGATGATTAGCACCGTGCGGCCGAGCCGCTCGGCGAGACGGTTGCTCTGCGATGCGCCCACGATGCTGCCGATCGCGAAGGGGATCGAGACCAGTCCGGACTGCAGCGCGGTGTGGCCGAGGCCCGCCTGCCAAAAGATCGAGATTGTGAAGAAGATGCTGGTGAACGCCGCGAAGTAGACCAGCGCCAACAGCACTCCGCCGGTGAAGGAGGGATGCGAGAACAGGTGCGGCGGAACGAGTGGCTGCTGGCTGCGGCGCGCCACGGAAAGCTCCCAGAGCGCGAAGACCACGAGCAGCACGATGCCACCGGCCCTGGAGAGGTACGTCCACAGCGGCCAGCCGTCCTGCTGCCCCTGAATCAACGGAACCAGGATGGCGACGAGCGAGCCGGCCAGCAAGACGAAACCGACGAAGTCCACCCCGGACTTGCCGCGTGCTTCTGCCCCACCGGGCAGCAGCAGGAGCGCCGCGATGACCGCGACGACACCGAAGGGGAGGTTGACGAAGAAGATCGAGCGCCACCCGTTGGTGTCACCGAGCGCCTGAATCAGCAGACCGCCGACCAGCGGGCCGAGCGCCGTCGAGAACCCGATTGACGCACCGAAGATCGCGAAGGCCTTGCCGCGGATCTGCGGCGGGAACATCAACTGGATCAGCGCGGTCACGGGTGGGAAGAAGATGCCGCCCATGAGACCCTGCACGACTCGCGCAACGATGAGCGTCGCGGTGTCGTTCGACAGGCCGGCCCACAGGCTCGCGAGCGTGAACCCGGCCAGGCCAACGATGAACACCCACTTGTGACCGATGCGGTCGCCGATGCGTCCGGCCGGAATCAACGCGAGGCCGTATGCGAGCGCGTAGCCCGAGATGATCCACGACAGGGTCGCTTCGTCGGCGTGCAGGCTGATCCGGATGGTCTGAAGCGCAACGTTGACGATCGTCGTGTCGAGTAGCGCCATGGCGATGCCGAGGATCAGGACGGCGAATGCCGCCCAGGTGCGGCGGGTGACAACGGGCGCGACGCCTGCCATCGGATACGTGCTGGTCATGCGGTGTCCTCTCTGGACGTCGCTGCAGTCAACGTCGCTGCAGTCAAAGACGCTGCGGTGGACGTCGCTGCACTGAGTTTCTCTGCGGTGATGATGTCGGGGAGCTCGTTTGCTAGCTGTTCGTGCCAGAGGATTTCGCCGCGCAAGCGACCAGCCTTGTGCTTCATAACGAACTTTTCGAGGGGCGTGAGGTGCTGCGCGATGTAGTCGGTGTGGGTCTCGTTCTCGGCCAGCATCGCCTTGAGCTTCAGGACCCGCACGCTGAGCATGACGGGCAACTCGTCGATTCGCGTGCGATCGAGGCGACTCACCGCCAAGTCAAAGGGATCCGGCTTCATGACGATCTCGCGCAACCCCTCATGGCGAAGGCCGCCAAGCGCGACCCGCCCTTCGCGAGTGATGCCCCAGACCTGCCGCTCCGGATACGCACCTTCGCGTTCGACCCGCATCTCCTCGATCAGACCCTCGGCGTGTAACCGCTTCAACGCGCCGTAGAGGGCACCGACCGTGACATCCGTCCACTCGTCGACGTGCTCCTTCTCGGCGAGTTGGCGGAGCTGATGGCCGTGCATGTCGCCCTCATCAGCGAGCGCGCTGAGGATGTAAAGACGAATACTGGACATGAGACTACTCTCGCAGAAGTAGTCTCGTGCGTCAACTCTCTATGACGCTACGTTGCGGACTCCGTTGCCGCGCTCAGCGACGGCGAATACTGTCGTGTCGACTGAGAAATCGCCGGCGCATCATCCACCGAAGGAGCACACCATGTCCGCCTACCAGTTCGAGACGCTGCAGATCCACGCCGGCGCCGCACCCGACCCGGTCACCCACGCCCGTGCGACGCCGATTTACAAGACAACCTCGTACGTCTTCGACAGCACAGAGCACGCGAAGAACCTGTTCGCCCTCGCCGAGTTCGGCAACATCTACACGCGCATCATGAACCCCACCACCGACGTCATCGAGCAGCGCATCGCGGCGCTGGAAGGCGGAACAGCGGCGCTGGCAACGGCATCCGGCTCCTCGGCGATCACCTACGCCGTGCTGAACATCGCCGGTGCGGGCGACCACATCGTCTCGTCGAGTTCGATCTATGGCGGCACGTACAACCTCTTCAAGTACACGCTGGCGAAGCTCGGCATCGAGGTCACCTTCATCGAGAACCAGGACGACGTCGCCGAGTGGGCCGCCGCCGTTCGCCCGAATACGAAGCTGTTCTTCGCCGAGACCATCGGCAACCCCAAGATCAATATTCTCGACATCGAAGGCGTCTCGAAGGCCGCCCACGAGAACAACCTGCCGCTGATCGTCGACAACACGATCGCCACGCCGTACCTCATCCGCCCCTTCGACTTCGGCGCGGACATCGTCGTGCACTCGGCCACCAAGTTCCTCGGCGGCCACGGCACGGTCATCGCCGGCCTCATCGTCGACGGCGGCAAGTTCGCCTGGTCTAAGAACGTCGACAAGTTCCCCGGCCTCACCGAGCCCGACCCGTCGTACGGTGGCGTGAGCTACACGAGCGCGGTCGGCGACGGCATCGCCTACGTCATCAAGGCCCGCGTCACGCTGCTTCGCGACACCGGCGCAGCCCTCTCGCCCGACAGCTCCTTCGCGCTGATCCAAGGCGTCGAAACGCTGAGCCTGCGCATCGAGCGTCACGTGCAGAATGCCCAAGCGATCGCCGAGTGGCTCGAGAACCACCCGGACATTGCCTCGGTGAACTACTCCGGCCTGCCCTCGAGCCCGTGGTACGCCGCCGCCGCCAAGTACGCCCCCAAGGGCGTCGGTGCGGTCGTCAGCTTCGAACTGAGAGGTGGAGTAGACGCCGGCAAGGCCCTGGTCGAGAACGTCACCCTGTTCAGCCACCTGGCCAATATCGGCGACGTGCGCAGCCTGATCATCCACCCGGCGTCGACGACGCACAGCCAGCTCACCCCTGAGCAGCAGCTCACCACCGGCGTCACGCCGGGCCTGGTGCGCCTCTCGGTCGGGCTCGAGAACATCGACGACCTGATCGCCGACCTTGAGGCAGGATTCGCGGCCGCGCGCAAGGTGTCGGCAGTGGCGCAGAACGCCTAAATAGTTTCTCGGTGCCGTCAATCGCCGCGGTGGCCTGGCTTCCACGCCGCGTCACCGCGGAGCGGCCTGCCGCGTAACACGGCAGCCCGGGCCGTTGCATTGCGCCAGAATGTTGAATGACATGGACTGGCAGACACCGGAAGACGCGGTGCCTTCGGCGTTCGTCACAGAGTCCCTTCGTCGGACCTTGTCGGCGGCACCCCCGGCATCCGGTGCCTGGCGCCCCGGCGACGATCCTGGCGACCGACAGTTCGTCGAGCTTGGCGAGTTCGCGCTCGAACGCGGCGGGACGTTGCCCGACGTGACAATCGCCTTTGAGTCCTGGGGCGAGCTCAACGCCGATGCGAGCAACGCTGTGCTCGTTTTGCACGCGCTCACCGGCGATAGCCATCTCACCGGCCCAGCTGGTCCCGGCCATTCGACCGGCGGTTGGTGGTCGGGACTCGTGGGCCCAGGCAAGGTGCTCGACCCGACCGAGTGGTTCGTGGTCGCCCCCAACATGCTCGGCGGCTGTCAGGGCACCACCGGCCCGGCATCGCTCGACGGGGACGGCGTCGAGTGGGGTCCGCATTTCCCCTTCCTGACGATCCGCGATCAGGTCGAGGCGCAGAGGTTCTTCTCCGATGCGATTGGCGTCACGCGCTGGGCGGCCGTGATCGGCGGCTCGATGGGCGGGATGCAGGCGCTCGAATGGGCAGTCACCCATCCGGATCGGGTCGAGCGTGTCGCGGTTCTTGCTGCCCCACCGATCTCGAGCGCCGACCAGATCGCGCTCAACTCCGTGCAGAACGAGGCGATTCAAATGGATCCGGGCTTCGCCAATGGAAAGTACTACGACGCGCCGGAAGGCCACGGCCCGCATCGCGGTCTCGCCCTCGCCCGGCGAATGGCACTGCTCAACTACCGCTCCGCCACCGAGCTCAACGATCGCTTCGAACGCAGCTGGCAGAGCGGACTGAGCCCCCTCGGTGGCGGCGGCGTGTTCGCGGTCGAGAGCTACCTGGGCTTCCACGGCAACAAGTTCACACGCCGCTTCGACGCAAACAGCTACCTGGTCCTCACCGATGCCATGAACTCGCACGACATCGGTCGTGACCGCGGCGGAGTAGCGGCCGCGCTCTCGCGCGCGACCGCGAAGGCCCTGGTGCTCGGCATCGACACGGATCGGCTCTTCCCGGTATCCGGTCAGGAACTCATCGCCCGGCACCTGCCCGGCAACATTGACGGCGAGGCTCCGGTGATCGTGAACTCCCCATTCGGACACGACGCCTTCCTCATCGAGGAAGCGCTGGTCGGAGCGCAACTTCGCCGCCTGCTGGCATCATGAACTCATCTCCGAAAAAGTCGATCATTTCGTGCCGCGTGGCACCCCCTGTTCGGGCGTCCCGCTGTGGAATCAT
>JAYTXO010000298.1:0-12432 GCA_043742905.1 Microbacteriaceae bacterium
ATGATCACGCCGTGGCCGTCGGTCGACAGCTGCCCGCATGCCGCACCGTCGTAAAGATCCCGGTAGGGGTCGCCCGGCCCGGAAACCGAATCCACCGAATCCACCGCGGTCATCCGAGGAAAGCCGTGATCTCTTTCGCGACCTCGTCGGGCGCCGACAGGTTGGGCACGTGGCCACTCGCCTCGAGATGCACCAGACGGCTTCCGGCGATCTGCGCGTGCACGTATTCACCCACAGCAGTCGGCGCGATCACGTCGTCGCGGTCCTGCATGATCAGGGTCGGGGTCGTCACCAGCGCGAGGTCGCTGCGGTTGTCCGAAAGAAAAGCGACCCGTGCGAAGTGGCGCGCGATCTTCGGGTCGACCCGGCAGAAGCTCTCGGTAAGCTCTTCGCTGAGCTTGGGTCGCTCGGCGTTGCCGATGAATACCGGAGCCATCGCCGCCGACCAGCCGAGGTAGTTTGCGTCGAGCGTGTCGAGCAGGTTCTCGATATCGGCCTGGGAGAAGCCGCCGGTGTACCCCAGGTCGTCGACGTAGCGCGGCGAGGGACCGACCAGGATGAGCGCGCCGAAACGTTCCGGTTCGCGAATCGCCGCGAGTACGCCGATCATGGAGCTCACCGAGTGCCCGATGTAGACGAGGTCGTGCAGATCGAACTCGTGGATGATGCCGAGCACGTCCCCCGCGTACCCGTCGAGCGAGTCGTACCTGCCCGGATCGTACGCCGAGAGTTCGGAGCCGCCGGCGCCGACGTTGTCGAATGCCACCGTTCGGTATCGATCTGTGAACTGCGGGATGACGTGGCGCCAGGCCTCCTGGCTGCAGCCGAAACCGTGCGCGAACATCATCGGGCGGCCATCGGGCACGCCCGAAAAATTCACGTTATTGCGGCGCTGTGCGCTGAGCGGGGGCACGGGTTCCAGCGAAGTCATCTCCCGTCTCCTTCGGCGTGAAGATCGTGCATTGCCGGTGCAGGCCGCCTAGCTACAAGCGTATGACACTGCGATGAGCCGCAAACATTACCCCAGTACGTGGTCGTCTTCATGGGGGTTGACATCCTGATGCCGCAGTCACAGTGTGAGGGAACAAGCACCAACGAACAGTTAGATGAAGCATCGTGAGTCTGGATCTGGAACTGGCCGGTGCCGCCGCCCGCGGCGAGATCCTGGTCTACTTCCAGCCTCAGATCTCGCTCGACAGCTCGCGCATAGTCGGGGTCGAGTGTCTCTGCCGCTGGCAGCATCCGACGCGCGGTCTGCTCGAGCCGCACGACTTCATCTCGCTCGCCGAAGAAAACGGCTCGATCCGCGAGATCGATTCCTTCGTGTTAGCCGGTGGCATCCGTTGCGGCGCCGAGTGGGCGGACCGCGGCACGCCGGTCGAAGTTTCGGTCAACGTCTCGGCGACCGAGCTGGCCTTCCCGGATTTCTACACCGGCATCATCACTGCGCTCGCGGCGTCGTCCTTCGACTCGACACAGTTCACGGTCGAGGTCACTGAGACACAGGAGATCAGCCATCGCGCCGAGGTAGTCCGCGGCTTGCAGTCGCTCCGCGAACTGGGCATCGGAATCTCGATCGACGACTACGGCACCGGGTTCTCCTCGGCGTCGCAGGCGCGGGCGCTCCCGTCGACGGAGATCAAGATCGATCGTTCGATCATCCAGGGAGGGCCCAAAACCGAGTGGAAGATCGCGGAGATCGTCGCCTTCGCCGCTCATCTCGGCATTCGAGTCGTCGCCGAAGGCATCGAATCCGAGGACCAACTCGAGCGCGCGCGTCGACTGGGATGTCAACGCGGGCAGGGATTCCTGTTCGGCAAGGCGATTCCCGAAACGGAGATGGGCGAGCTGCTTTTGGTGACCTAGAGGCCAGCGCTACCGAGATCAAGGTCCATGTCGCCACCGCCCTGATCGGCATCCGGCTGTTCGCCACCGACGTCGATCTGCGTCCACACCACCGGCATTCCCGGGGAGAACAGGATGTCGACACCGGGACCCGAGCGCAGCGGCGGGATGTTAACGTAGCCGCCACCAGCTTGGATCGCCGCGAGGATCTTGCCCTTCAGTTCGTCGACCGGCTCGGGCAGGAAGTAGTCACGGCCATCGACGGTCAGTCTGTGCACGATCACGTGTTCAGGCTAGCCCGCCCGCCGGGCCTTGTATTCTTCATGAGCATCAAGGTGTGATGGGAGATGAGGAACACGTGGGTACGCTCCACTACGACGGACGCGAGTACGAACTCGACGATCGCACGCTCGCGCACCTGCAGATCGTGATCAGCACGAAGCTGCGTCGGCGCGAGTGCTTCTTCTTGACCTGGGTGCAAGCGCCGGAGCGGGGCAGCGGTCGTCACACGATCTGGGTCGACAACGGGGTTCCGCTGCACATGTTCTACGGCGGGTCCCGTCTGCCGGCCATCAACCGCGAGTGGATCGATGCGCTCCTGGTGGCGGCGGGGAAGACCGCGGGACTGCAACTGATGGATGAGCCCGACGCGCGGTCGTCCGCATCCTGAGGGGTCATCTGGACACCACGCCCAGGGCCCACAGCATGTTGCGGGCCTTCAGCATGGTCTCGTCGTACTCCTCTTCGGCGACCGAGAGCGCGGTGATCCCGCCGCCAGCGCCAATCGAGGCAGAGTCGGGGGAGATCACGATGCTGCGGATCACGACCGCGAGATCCACGGTCCCGTCGATCGAGAAGCGGCCAAACACCCCGGAGAAGACGCCGCGCGGGCCAGCTTCGATCCGGTCGATCGCGCGCATCGCGCTGTGCTTGGGTGCGCCGGTCATGGAGCCGGGTGGCAGCGTCGCCCGCAGCAGATCGACGAGCGAACTTGCCGCGGCGAGCGTGGACTCGACAGTGCTCACCAGCTGGTGCACCGTCGCATAGTGCTCTACCCCGAACAACTCGGTGACCTCGACGCTGCCGAGCTCCGAGACTCGGCTGAGGTCGTTGCGCATGAGGTCGACGATCATCAGGTTCTCGGCCTGCTCCTTGTCGCTTTCGCGTAGCTCGTCGGCCAGGGCGGCGTCCGCGGCGGAATCCTCGTCGCGGGATCGGGTGCCCTTCATCGGACGCGTGACGACGTGACCGCCGGCATCGACGGTCAAGAACTCCTCCGGAGATCCACAGACGAGGTGGAGATCCCCGGCGCGGAACAGGGCGCCGTGGTGAGTCGGGCTGCGGCGGCGAAGGCGACGGTGAACGACGACGGGGTCGAACGCTCCTGCAACGACGCCGGCGTTACAGAGGCAGACCTGATAAACCTCCCCCTCGCCGATCAGTCGCTGAGCCTCGCGGATATGTCCAAGATAGTCATCTCGGCTGTGCCGCCAGGAGACGTCGACGGGTGCCCCGGATGCCGGAGGCGCCTCCTCGAGAGGCAGCGCCGAGACGTCGGCCACCCGCGGCGCCAGCTCGCCAAGCCAGGCCGTGGCGTCACGGTTGTCGTCGATCGCGTCGCCCATTGCGAGCAGCCGAATGCGGTGCGTTCGGTGATCGAACACAACGGCGCGATCCAGTAGGCCGAGCACCATTGCGGCGCTCGACGCGTGGTGGGCAGCTGTGCGCAGCTCGGCGGAGCCCACCTCGTAGCCGATCCACCCGACCCAGCCGAGCGGCGTTGGTTCCGCGCGAGGTCGAATGCGCGGAGCCGCGGCCAGCAGTGTCGCCAACGTCGTCAGGACATCCGCCGGATGCCGCACCGAGACCAGCCGACTCGGGATCCCGATCACCGAGATCCCGCTTGTCGCAGTAGGGCCGCCGTCGAGCCAGACCGCCGTCGGCGAGTCCGCGACCAGCTCGAGGTAGACCCGTTCTGGGTCGGCCCAGGCGAGTTCTCGCTCGAGGATCGGAAGCTCTTCTGCGGAGTTCATCGCAGCACGCGAAACTCCGCACGCAGCAAATCCTGATCGCGGGAGCTTGGCCCGACCAGCACCGCAAAGGTGCCCGGCTCTACGTGGCGGTGGCCGGCGGCATCCACGATGCTGCACTCGGCGACCGGGAGCGCGATCTCGACCTCGCGGCGTTCGCCCGGCTCGAGCCGCGCCTGCGCGAAGGCTTTGAGCTCGCGCTCTGCCCAGGTGACGCTCGTGACCAGATCGCTCACATAGACCTGCACTGTCTCGAGCGCCGGGCGGCTACCGGCGTTGTGCAGGGTGACGTGCACCGTCTGCACTCCGTCGACCGCAAGCTCGTCGTGCTTGAGGCGCACCCCGGAATAGTCGACGTTCGTATAGCTCAGTCCCTCGCCGAAGGCGAACATCGGCGACTGGGTCAGGTCGGCGTAGCGGTCGCCGTGCTGACCGCGAATCTGGTTGTAGAAGACCGGCAGCTGCCCGGCGTGCCGCGGGACGCTGATCGGCATCCGGCCACTCGGCTCGATCTGTCCGAAGACGATTTCCGCGATCGCACGACCGCCCTGCATCCCCGGGTTGAAGGCCTCGATGATCGCCGCTGCCCGGGCAACCGTCTCAGGAAGCACGGCCGGCTTCGAGTGGATCAGAACGATCACCACCGGCGTGCCGCACTCGAGCAGGCGCTCGAGCAGAGCCAGCTGGCCTCCCTGCAGCTCCAGCGTCGCGGTCGAGCGCCCTTCGCCGGTGAGGGCGACGTTGTCGCCGAGCACCAGGATCACGCAGTCGGCGGCCTCGGCCGTGGCGACCGCGTCGGCAAGCTGGGTCTCATCCACCGGAGCGGCCCGGAAGAAGTACCGCGGCTGTCCGTCCGGGAAGGTCCCGCCATCCGGATGCGGAATCGACCCGCCGATGTCGGCACCACGCGCGTGGGTCACTCTCCATCCGGGCGGCGCAAAGCTCCGAACGCCGTCCAGGACCGTGGTGGTCAGTTCGCGCGGGTGCCCGTCGCCCATCCAATCGACCTGGCCGGAGGCACCAGCCCAGTCGCCCAGCTGCGCGTTCGGATCGTCGGCGTTTGGCCCTATGACGGCGATGGTCTGGGCAGCCATGTTCTGGGCAGAGGCCCCTCGCCCGACCGCGAGCGGCAGCGTGCCGTCGTTTCGCAGCAGCACGAGCGAGCGGCGAGCCAGCTCTAGGTTCAACGCGGTGTGTGCGGCGCTGCCGATGACCTCGGCCTGCCGCGCCGGATCGGGTTCTCGCGGGTCCTCGAAGAGCCCGAGGTCGAACTTGAGTGTCAAGATCCGAGAAACTGCCTCGTCGATGGCGCCGACGTCGATGCTGCCCGACTCGACTCCCGCCTGAGCGGCCTCGAAGAAACCGGGAGTGTTCATGATGAGGTCGTTGCCGGCGTTTACGGCGATCGCGGCGGCCGCCTCGTCGTCCTCGACGACGTGCTGCTCCCAGACCATCCGGCCCACATTGTCCCAGTCGGTGACGAGCGTGCCCTCGAAGCCCCACTCAGCCTTCAGCACGTCGTGGAGCAGCCAGCGGTTGGCGGTCACCGGTACGCCATCGATGGCCTGGTACCCGAGCATGAAGGTGCGGCATCCGGCCTTCGCCGCCTTCTCGAACGGCGGCAGAAACCAGGAGCGCAACTTGCGCGGGCTCAGGTCGGCTTCGCTGGCATCGCGGCCACCATGGGTCTCCGAGTAGCCCGCGAAGTGCTTGGCAGTGGCGAGCACCGCGGAATGGTCGCCGAGGCCGTCGCCCTGATATCCGCGGATCATGGCGACGCCGAGCTCGCCGATTAGGTGCGGGTCTTCACCAAAGGTCTCGTCGACGCGACCCCAGCGCGGATCGCGGGCGACGCAGAGCACGGGCGAGAATGTCCAGTGCAGTCCGGTGGCTGCGATTTCGCGGGCGGCGGCGCGGGCGGCGCGCTCAATCAACTCGGGATCCCAGGTGCACGCCATCCCAAGCTGCGTCGGGAAGATGGTGGCGCCCGGCCAGAAGGAGTGGCCGTGAATCGCGTCATCCGCCATGAGCAGCGGGATCTGCAGGCGAGTGCGCTTCACGAGCTTGCGCGCCTCGCGAATCCGCTCCGGCGAGGAATGCAGCAGCGAGCCGCCGAGTTTGGTCATGACCAGGTCTTCGAGATCGCCGCGCGCATCGAGTTGGAGCATCTGCCCCACCTTCTCGGGCAAAGTCATCCGGGCGAGCAGATCGGCCACGCGCGCTAGAGCGGGCCGCGAGGGGTCGAGATACGCCGGGGTTCCCGTGGTCATGCTGGCTGTCCTCGACGGCTCAGCGCCCGTTCGATCTGCGCGCTCGAAGCCAGCCGACCGGGAGCGGGGGAGGACACGCGCCGGATCGCAGCGTGGGCGACGGCCGATTGGGCGCCAGCCCCAGGGCTGTTGTGCGACGAGACTGCCGGCGGATCGATCACGACCAGCGCGACAGTTGTTTCGAGGTCGGGGCTGTCTTTGAGGTCGGGGCTGTCGAGGATCGGGTTCTCGAGTTCGGTCAGGGGCATCCGGGTCACTCCGTGGGGTTAGGGGTCGTGGTGGTCTCGGGGGTCCGGTCGTCGACGCTTCGACGGAGCTCCGCCAAATCAGCGTCGAGGAACTCCTGGATCCTGCCCGCCCGCTCCGTGAGGTAGTCGGTGTCGCGGCCAAAGTCTTGCGCGGTGACCTTCAGCGCGAGCGCGCGGGTGATCTCGGCCGTCGCGGCCTCCGCGGCGTCGGCAACCAGAGCCGTCACGCGGTCATCGTCTGCGGCGTCGGCTCGAAGGGTCTCGGCGAGCGCTCGGTGCACTTCGGGGCGGCGCCGGTGCGCGTCGCGCATGGTCACCGCGACGTCGAGCGCGATTCCGGGGGCGAGCTGCGCATCTTGACTGACCTCGTCGACCCGCTCGGCGGTCTCGTCGTTCTCGTCGGCCAGCCGCCGCAACTCGGCGCGCACGAAGTCTGCGAGCCCTTCTTCGTCGAAGTCCAGCCGATCGCGGACCGCCGACATGATGACGCGGTTCTTCGCCGAAAGCCGGACCGCTCCCAGCGAGATGAGCACTCCGTCCGCGACGACGGAGTCGAACGGCGCGAGCGGTTGCGCGGGCGGGTCCTGGTAGCGACCGACGTCAGCCCGGCGGCGGCGAAATCGCATCACGCGGCCAGGCTACGCCAGGTGTGGGCGGACGGACCGCGCGCGGGTGGCGACGAGCTTCAGCAAGGGATCAGGGCCCGCGATCCACTCGCCGCCGGAACGGAAACCACTCCGCTCAAAAAAATAATGTAACGGGTCTTGTTCCTGCCGTGTGAAGAGAAAGACCCGATGCGCCGGGTGGAGAGAGATCCCGCTGGTCGAAGAAGCACGGCCCGGGGTGCTGATATCGACGCGCTAGATCCCCTGTGCCAGCCGCCAGTACGCCGCGTTCCAGCGCAGCTCGCGGCTGAAACCCTCCACGGTGGTGTCGGCGTCGATGACCAGCAGTTCAACACCCGACATGGTGGCGAAGTCACGGATTACCTCGATACCGAGTTGTGTCGACATCACCGTGTGGTGGGCGGCGCCGGCTGTGAGCCACGCGGTCGCCGACGTCCGGAAGTCGGGAGCTGGCTTCCACACCGCGCGTCCGACCGGCAGCTTCGGCATCGGCTCGGGTAGCCCGACGTTCTCGACCACGTTCGCGACGAGACGGAATCGGTCCCGCATGTCGCTGAGCGCAACGACGAGGGCAGGGCCGGGATCCGCCGTGAAGACCAGGCGCACGGGGTCATCTTTTCTGCCAATCCCCAGGGGGTGGATCTCGAGGCTGGCCTTCGCGCTCGAGAGCGCTGGGCTGACCTCAAGCATGTGCGCGCCCAGGATCAACTCGCTGCCGGGCGTGAGGTCGTAGGTATAGTCCTCCATCAGGCTCGCGCCGCCGGGCAGCCCCGCCCCCATCACGGCGGCCGTGCGCACCAGCACCGCGGTCTTCCAGTCGCCCTCGGCGCCGAAGCCGTATCCGTCGGCCATGAGGCGTTGCACGGCGAGGCCGGGAAGCTGTTTCAACGTCCCGAGGTCTTCGAAGTTGGTGGTGAAGGCCGAGAAGTCGCCGGCCTCGAGGAAGGCACGCAGGCCCACCTCGATGGCCGCTCCGTCGCGCAGCGACTGGTGCCGCGTGGCTCCTGGCAGAAGTTCGGGGACGACGTCATAAGACTCGAGGTACTCGGCCACCAGATCGTCAATCTCGGCGTCCGTGGCGGCCTCGACGGCATCCGCTAACTCGGTCACGCCCCAGCTGTTGACCTGCACACCGAAGCGCAGTTCGGCCTCGGTCTTGTCGCCCTCCGTGACGGCGACGTAGCGCATGTTGTCGCCGAAACGGGCGAGCTTCATGCCGCGGGTGGCGGCGCGGCCGGCGGCGGCGCGAGACCAGGAGCCGACGCGCGAGGTGACCGCCGGGTCGGAGGCGTGTCCAACGACGGTGGTGCGCGGGATGTTCAGCCGCGACTCGATGTAGCCGAACTCGCGGTCACCGTGCGCGGCCTGGTTGAGGTTCATGAAATCGAAGTCGATCTCGCTCCAGGGGAGCGCGACGTTCGCCTGGGTGTGCAGGTGCAGCAGTGGTTTCTGCAGGGCATCGAGTCCAGCAATCCACATCTTGGCCGGGCTGAAGGTGTGCATCCAGCAGATCAGGCCCACCACCTCGTCGTTGGAGTTCGCGTCGAGAATTGCGCGACGGATCGCAGCGCTGTCGGTCAGCACCGGCTTCCAGACGATCGACACCGGGATGTCGCGGCTTGCCTCAAGCAGGCGCGCGACTTCTTGCGACTGCTGGGCCACCTGCTTCAGAGTCTCCTCGCCGTACAGGCCCTGGCTGCCAACGAGGAACCAGACCTCACGGGTCTTCAACTCGGGGATGATCGAGCGGCTCATGTTCCGGTCCTTTCGAAAGGGGTGAGTGTCAGGCGACGGGCAGTGCGGTGACGGCGGCGCGTTCGATGGCCAGTCCCCTGCGGTAGCGGTGCAGGTAGACCGCGAACCCGGCAACATCGTCGGGATCGGGTTCGGCGATGAGCGGTTCCGAGCTGGCGAAGACCCGGTCGTTGAGATAGTCGGCCAGGTCGAGCTGTCTCCCCGACGCGGCGTACGCGGCGAGGACGGCGGCACCCCACGCGCCGCCTTCCGCGGCTGTCTCGGCGACGGCGACGGGCGCGTCGAGTGCCCCTGCGAGAAATCGCTGTGCGACGCCCGCGGTCCGAAACATGCCGCCATGCGCATACATCAGATCGAGGTCGACGCCCTCGTCGGCGAGTACGCGCATGCCCAGGCTGAGCGTGCCGAAGACCGCGTAGAGCTGGGCGCGCATCACGTTGGCGAGCGTGAATCGGCTGTCGGGGGTTCTGACGAAGAGCGGGCGACCCTCCGTCAAGCCGGCGATCGGCTCACCGGCCAGCTGGTTGTAGGCCAGAAGCCCCCCGGCATCCGGTTCGGCCAGAAGTGCCTCACGAAAGAGGGTTTCGTAAACGGAGTCGGCATCTAGCGGCCAACCGGATGCCGCAGCGAAGCGCTGAAACATCCCGGCCCAGGCTGCTAGTTCGCTTGCCCCGTTGTTGCAATGCACCATCGCCACGGGGTCACCGGCTGGCGTCGTGACGACGTCGAGTTCGTGGTGGGCGTGCTGCAACGGACGCTCGAGCACCACCATGGCGAAGATGCTGGTACCGGCGCTGACGTTCCCGGTGCGCGGCGCGATCGCGTTCGTCGCCACCATTCCGGTGCCGGCATCCCCTTCGGGCGGGCAGAAGAAAGAGCCCGGTTGCAAATGCCCGCTCGGGTCGAGAATCGCAGCCCCGACAGCGGTCAACTCGCCAGCCCGCTCGCCGGCGACCAGCACCCGAGGCAGCAACTCGCCAAGGGCGCAGGGAAGCGAGGTCCCCTCGGCCAGCCGGTCGTAGCGTGCGAGCAGCTCGGCGTCGTAGTCATGCGTCGCGGGATCGATGGGGAACATGCCAGAGGCATCGCCGACCCCGATCACCCGCTGGCCGGTGAGCTCCGCATGCAGGTAACCGGCGAGGGTGGTGAGGGAGCGGATCCGCGGGACGTGCGCCTCGTTGTCGCGCACCGCCTGATGCAGGTGCGCGATCGACCACCGAAGGGGGATGTTCACGCCGAACAGTTCGGTGAGCTCTGCCGCAGCATCCGTCGTCGTGGTGTTGCGCCAGGTGCGAAACGGGACGAGCAGCTCGCCCGCATCGTCGAAGGCGAGGTAGCCGTGCATCATCGCCGACACCCCGATGCTCGCGAGCCGGGTAGGCGTGACGCCGAGATTCGAGACGAGGTCGGCGTATGCGGACTGCACTCCGGACCACACCCCGTCCAGCGAGTACGTCCACACTCCATCGATCAGCTGATTCTCCCACTCGTGGGAACCTGTCGCGACGATGGTTGACGGGTCGTCAGCCAGTACCAGGCAGGCCTTGATACGGGTCGATCCGAGCTCGATGCCGAGGATTCCGTACCCTGCGGTGATGGCATTGCTCATCGTCTGTCGTCGCCGCCCTGCCCGTAGACGTTCTGGTACCGGGCGTAGAGGACATCGATGCGATCCTGGGGAATTGGGATAAGCGGACCACCCTGTCGGGCGATGTGCACCGTGCGCGCCGCGTCTTCGCACATGACGGCGGCCTTCACCGCATCTTTTGCGCTGGCCCCGATAGTGAACGGTCCGTGATTTTGCATGAGTACCGCCCTGGAGCGGTGCCCTCTGAGGGTCCCGACGATTCCCCGCCCGATCGAGTCGTCACCGATAACCGCGAACGGTCCGATCGGGATCGGGCCGCCGAACTCGTCCGCCATCCCCGTGATGACGCACGGGATCGCTTCGCCACGCGCCGCCCACGCCACGGCGTAGGTCGAGTGGGTGTGCACGACGCCCCCCACCTCGGGCATCTCGCGGTAGACGTATGCGTGCGCCGCGGTGTCACTTGACGGACTCCGGTCGCTCCCGGGCGTGTTCGGCACGACATCCCCGTCGAGGTCGCACAGGATCATGTTCTCGGCCGTGAGTTCGTCGTACGACACCCCGGACGGCTTGATTACGAAGTAGTCGGTTCCGGGCACTCGACCAGAGATGTTGCCGCCGGTCCAGATCACCAAGCCGTACCGCACCAACTCACCGTGGAGCGCGACCACATCGGCGCGGACTCGTGCGATCGCGGCCTCCATGGGCGCCTCACTCGCGCTGTCAGTCAGCTCGTCGGTCGAGCGCATCCGGGCCTCCTTGCCAGGGTTCGCCGGCGCACTGCATTGCCGGGAAGAAAGTTAATGTTAGCGCTCACATTCCGAGTCGCGCAAGCGATCGATTCGGATCTCACGATCACCCTCATGCGTGCGGCCTGGCCGTCGACTCGCGCACGATGAGTTGCGCCTCCAGGGGGGCGATGCGCTCGGGCCCCGCACCCTCGATCTGACGGATCAGCGACTCGACGGCGACTCGACCGATTTGCTCGAAGTCCTGTCGCACTGTCGTCAGCGCGGGCCGGTAGTACTGCGCCTCGGGTACATCGTCGAAGCCGACGACGCTGATGTCTTCTGGCACCCGCCGTCCACGGTCGAACAAGCCGTGGATCAGGCCGAGCGCCATCTGGTCGTTGGCCGAGAAGACCGCTGTTGCGTGCGGCACGATGCTGTCCGCCGCGCGATAGCCCGACTCGGCCGTCCAGTCGCCCTCGACGATCTGGGGCGCCGCCAGACCGGCCGACTCGAGAGCTTGCTCGTACGTGAGCCGTCGCGCCGCGGCCTCGAAGAACTCGAGGGGTCCAGCGACGTGCTGGATCTGCCGGTGACCCAGCTCGATCAGATGCGCCAGCGCCAGCCGCGCGCCCGAGGATTGGTCCACCGAAATCGAGGTGCCCCGTCCGAACTGCACCGATTGCAGTGTGGCGATCGGCAGCGTGATGTCCAACTGGCGCAGCGCCTCGAGGATCCGATCCTGCGGCGCGATCACCACCAGCGCCTCGATCGATTGATCGAGCAGGAAACCCAACCCGGACAGGATCGAGTCGCGATCAGCGGCGGTGGTCGTCACAAGCGGGTGGTAGCCAGCGGCCCGAGCGGCGACCTCGATGCCCTGCACCGTGCTGGTGGGGCCGTAATCGGTGCCCGCAGGAGCGAGAACTCCAATCGCGTGAGAGCGGCTGGTGGCTAGTGTGCGCGCAGCGAGATTGCGACGGTAGCCGAGGTCTGAGATCGCGGCGAGCACCCGATCCCGAGTGTCCGGTCGGATGCCCTCGAAGCCGTTGAGCACACGGGAGACCGTCTGGTGCGAAACCCCGGCCCGCGACGCGACGTCGTACATGTTCGGTGATCGCCGAACCATCCCGTCCACCATCCGGTCGTCCTCCCGTTGACGAGTCATTATGGCGCGGACCCGCGGGCCGCGCCGCCCTGTCGTCGCCGACTAGCCGCGCCAGTCGGTGATGCTGGTGACTCGCGCATCCCGAGCATCGAGTCGGATGCCGTCGACCTCGACCGGGGTGTCCGAATGGTTGAGCACGAACCGGAACCCGCCGCGTTCCAGAATCTCCACGTC
>JAYTXO010000299.1:0-8772 GCA_043742905.1 Microbacteriaceae bacterium
GACCGCGCGGTGCCCACTGAGCCCGAGCGTCAGATCGAACTCGGCAAGGAGATTGCGCAGTACCTCCCGGGCGCCTTGTTCCCCGGCGATGGCCATGCCGTAGACCCACGGGCGACCGACACACACCGCGGCCGCGCCGAGCGCGAGCGCACGGAAGATGTCCGCTCCGCCGCGCACACCGCTGTCGAACAGCACCGGCGCGCGACCGGCGACCGCCTCCACGATGCCGGGCAGTGCGTCGAGCGAGGCGATCGCGCCATCGACCTGCCGACCAGCGTGGTTCGAGACGATCACGCCATCGGCACCGAACTCGAGGGCGCGTCGGGCATCATCGGAGTGCTGAATGCCCTTCAGCAGGATCGGCAGCGCCGTGCGCTCACGCAGGAACGCCAGCTTTTCCCAGGTGAGATCCGAGCGAGAGAAGACGTCGAGGAAAGTCTCGACCGCAGCGCGCGGCTCGCCGGAGCGCAAGTTCGCGCCGAACGAGCCAGGATAGCGGCGGGCCATCCCGAGCAGCGTGCGAACGGCGGTGGGGGTGATCTTCGGCTTCGGAGCGTCCGGATCCTCGGGCCGCGCCATCCGTTCGGCCACGAGTCGCCGGAAGACCGGGTCGCTGGTGTACTGCGCGATGCCCATGCCGTGAATGAAAGGGAGATACGCCCGATCGAGGTCCCGGGGGCGCCAGCCCAACATGTGGGTGTCGAGGGTGACGACGATCGCTTGAGCGCCTAGCCTTTCGGCGCGCGCCACCAGGCTCGCGGCGAGTTCGTCGGAGCTGCTCCAGTACAGCTGGAACCAGAGCGGTCCGCCTCCGCATTCGGCAGCCACCCGCTCCATCGGGATCGAGGCCTGGCTCGAGAGAATCGCAGGGATGCCGAGCGAGCCGGCTGCTCGCGCGATGGCTAGGTCGGCATCGGGATGCACCAGCTCGAGCACTCCGACCGGCGACGTCAGCAGGGGAGTCGGGTAGTGGTGGCCGAACAGAGTGATGCCGAGCTCGCGTTCTGAGACGTCGCGCAGCATCCGTGGCACGATGCGCCAGCGCTCGAAGGCGCGCGCGTTGGCGTCGACGGTCGACTCGGTGCCGCTCGAACCGTGGACATACGCCCAAGCATTTGCCGTCATTGTGCGCCGTGCGGCCTCGATGAGCGACGGCCAGCGGGTCGGCACTCGCTGTGCGATCCCGGAGGCACCCGATCGGAAGATCCTGGTCTGGGTGCGTCGCCCGAATCCGTCAACCATGGTTGGCGCACTGGGCCTGATCGATGTGGGCCAGCTCGGTCTGAGCCGGATCCATGTCGAGCACGTCCCGCAGGTGGCCGACGGGGTTCACAAAACCGCGCATGAAGCCGAGCCCGGCGGAGAAGTCGGGAAACATCATGCGCATCATGCGCCCATGCAAGCACGCGGCCCGGGCGGTGTCGAGGCCGGTTCGGGCGATTCGGGCGGCATACTGGGCGCATGCCCACCACGAAGCTGCTTGATCGAGTCCGCGTGCAGCTCGAGACCCTCCGGCTCGATGGCGAGGTCGTTGAGAAGGGAATCGTGGGCGGAACCGGCTTTTTGTGGAACGGAAACCTCGTCTGCGGCGTCGTCAGCGACGATCTTGTGGTGCGGCTCGGCAAGGAGGGCGGCGCCTACGTGCGGCTCGCCAAAGCCGAGGCCGCGTCGTTCGAGAACTCCCAGCTCTCCGTCCGCCGCATGATCATGGGCGGCCGCGAGAGTAAGACCTGGTTTGTGATTTCGGCCGACGAGGTGCGCACCAAGGTGCCGCTGCGCACCTGGATCGATCGGGCGGTCACGTTCGCCGGCACGCTGCCTGGCCCGGAGTAAGCCCGGCGCTGGTCCACGTCGATTGCGACCCCGGAATCGAAGACGCCTTGCTGATCGGCTCTCTACGATTCGCTCGCGAGGCGATGCTGAAGGGGGAGGCCGTGGTCTCGCGGAGCCACGCTCGCGGTAGGGCACGAACCAAGCACCGAAGTGGGTATCCGAGCTTCTGCATGGACCTGGCGCCGTCAGGGGGTTTGCGCGTTGACGAGTTGACGATACCGGCCATCGAGGGCGAGAAGCTCATCGTGCGTTCCGACCTCCGCAATTCGGCCATGATCAAGCACCACTATGCGGTCCGCAGACCGGATAGTCGACAGCCGATGCGCGACGATGAGGGTGGTTCGGCCCCCGATCAGCCTCTGTAGGGCTTGCTGCACAAGTCGCTCAGACTCGCCGTCCAGGGCGGAGGTCGCCTCATCCAGCAGTAAAATCCGGGGATCGCGGATCAGCGCACGGGCGATCGCGAAGCGCTGGCGCTGGCCACCCGAGAGCCGAGATCCACGCTCGCCAACTACCGTGTCCCAGCCCTCGGCCAGCTCCGCCACGATCTCCATCGCGTTGGCGTCGGTGAGAGCCTGGCGCACCTCGTCGTCGCTCGCGGCTGCCAGCCCGTGGGTGATGTTGTCCCGCAGAGGGCCCTCGAAGAGCACTGACTCCTGCGGAACCACCGCAACGAACGCCCGCAGGGTTCGCATGTCGAGCTCGGCCATGTCACGGCCGTCGAAGAGGATGCGGCCTACTGTCGGGCGCAGGAATCCCAGCACGAGGTTCAACAGGGTGGACTTGCCCGATCCGGACGGACCGACAAAGGCGATCGTCTCACCCGGCCGGACGTGCAGGTCGATGCCGGAGAGCACCGGCCGCACGCCATCCGGGTGCTCAAAGCCCACGTTTTCGAGGCGCAGGTCGCCGTCGAGGGCTGACACCACCACCTTTCCGCTGTTTGCCTCTACGTCGGGCTCCTCGAGCACCTCGCAGATCGACTTAACCGACTCGATGCCCCTGGTAACGATCGGGGCGAGAGACAGCAGCGCCACGGTGCTGCCGGTGAGGATGGTGAAGTAGGTGCTGAGCAGCACGACCTCGCCCGGGGTGATCGGAATAAAAGCGGTCAGGGAGGCAAGTGCTGCACCTGTCAGGCAGAGCACGCCGAGCGACTGGTACGAGATCCAGCTGAGGGCGCCGAACGATCCATTGAGCCGATCGAGTTTGAGGCCGGCATCGCGCACGCCTTCCGCACTGCGACCGACGCGATCTGCGGCATCCGATTCAAGACCGTGGGCACGCGTAATCGGCATCAGCGTTGACATCTCTCCGACGCATGCCGGAGCTGACCGGCCTCGACGAGGCGACCAAGACGATCGTTGCGGCTGCGGTAGGTCGACTGCGCGAGTCGGTTGACGCCTGGTCAGATGACTTCCTGCGGCTCGCACGCGAGAACGTGCCGGGCTACGACATGCTTGACGACGATGATATTCGCGGGTCGGCGCGCAGAATCGTCGAGGCTGAGATCGCCGAGCTTGAGTCGCTCCGCATCCCCGACGACGCGTTGCGCGAGCAGCTCGAGGGGTTCGCGCTGCGGCGGGTTGCGCAGGGCATCTCGATCGATACGCTGTCGCTCAGCTACCACCTCGGATCGCGGCAACTCCTCGTGCTGATGGACGAGATCGCTGCCGAGGTAGGGCTGCCGAACGATCTGCTTCTGTCGATCCACGACAGCACCTGGGAGTTCGCCGCTGAAGCCGCCGCTGTGTTCGCACGCGTGGCGCGGGGTTTAGCAGTTGAGCAGGCACGATTCGATGCCGAACGCCGCAGCGCGTTCGCGCGGGGCGTGCTGGGCGGCGGGATGACGGCCGACCAGATCGCGCGCGACGCTGGGCTGTTCGGGCTCGATCACCGGCGGTCGTACCGAGCAGTCGCGACGCGTCCGGCGCCATCGGCCGAGGCCGACGAGCTACGAGGCACGGTGGCGGTGACCCTCGGCGTGCGTACTGACCGTCTGTTGTTCGCCGAACTCGACTCCGCGCTCGGCTGTATCGCACCGGGCGTGCTCGGCGCGCTCGACTCTGCTCCGACCTCGCCAGCTGCCTTGGTCGCGGTTGGTTCGCCCCTGCCGCTGGATCGGCTCGGCTCCAGTTTCGAGGAGGCTGTCCTGGCGCTCGAGGCGGCGGAGCGATTCGGCCTCACTGGCCTGGTCACGCTGTCCGATCTTGGGCCGAAGCCCTTGGTGCTAGGAGCAGAGCGACCGGCCGAACTGCTTGCGGCACGCCATCTCGGCGCTCTAGCGGGCGAAGGTCGAGCGGGCGTTGAAGTCGGTGAGACGGTTCGGGTGTATCTCGCGTGTGATCAGAACGCGAGGGATGCTGCGCGCCTTCTGACGGTGCACCCCAACACGGTGCGATACCGCGTGTCGCGGTTTCGCGAATCGACTGGGCTGGACGTGCGTCGTACCGAGGATCTCGTCACGGCCTGGTGGCTCCTGAACCGTCAGCCGAGGCCTGCCCCGGCGCCACCGGTTGGGTAGCCCGGGCTTCGGAAGCAGAAGCTTTTCGGTCTGCACAGTTCGGGGATCCGCGAACGGGAACTATTGAGGAAGGTTTCATCTGCCTGGAGCTCGCAGCCGATTGGGGGACTGCTGCCGGCTTTCAGTGGCGGTCACACGCTCAGCAAAAGCGCGCTCACGGCCGCGAGAGCCGCGAGGGGCACGTGCTTGCGAAAGCGACTGACGTACATGAGGGATAATTTTTATATCCTGCTTGCGGTCCCTGACATCGGAGTTGTTCCACGGGTGGAGGCTGAGTTACCCGTCTTCGCCCTGTTACAGCCAGCGTTAGTATCCCGAGATGACAAGGTGTGGCCAAACAGGCGTTCGCGAGGCGGAGGCGTCTGACGCGGAAAGCGTCGCTCAGGTTCACGTTCACGCCTGGCGTGAGACCTACTTTGACGTGCTTGCGGATCATTACTTCTCCGAGGCGGCATTCGGTCGACGCAGGCAGTTCTGGACCGACTATTTGTCGCTCACGCCGCGACCGGGGCGCATGGTCGTCGCGGAGCGCGGAGCGCGGAGCGCGGGGGAGCGGTGGTCGGCTTCGCGAACTCGGGTGAGGCCCGCGGGCCTGACGCCGAACACGGGTTCCCGCCCGTTCGCCCGGCACATCTGTTTTCGATCTATCTGCTGGCCTCCGTTCATGGCAGCGGCCTTGGTCAGTCGATGCTCGATGCGGTGCTCGGCGATCAACCGGCACAACTGTGGGTGCTTCGCGGGAATGATCGAGCGATCGCGTTCTACGCGCGCAACGGCTTCGCGGCCGACGGTACGGAGTTCATCGATTCCACCGACCCCAACTTGATCGAGCTGAGGATGGTTCGCTAACACTCCCGCATTCGACCCGCCAGGGGAGAGCCCCCGGTTTCTGACCGCGATCGAACGGCTCTTTCTCTTCCAGCCCATGCCCGAGGGCTAAGGAGCGGACGTGGGTGCGCCGGACTGTGCGATCGAGCGATCTGTCACCGTGCTCGACGGCAAGTGGACCCTGCTGATCCTTCGCGAATTGTTTCGATCGACTTCGCACGATGGAGGGGCAAGGCTTCGTGTGCCGAGAAATGTTTCCCGAGACCCCGCCACGCGTCGAGTACTCGTTAACCAATCAGAGCGACAACGAACTGACATAATGAGCCTTATCGGAGAACTGATCAGAGGCTAGTTTGCTGCCGAAACTCCTGATCGAGCGTGCCGGCGGCCGCACCGAACAACCCCGCATAACGTCAGCGCGCGAGAAACCGTCGCACTGCCTCGGCCGTCGTGGCGTGGTCGACCGCGTCGGGTTCGCCCGAGGTCGTGATGGTTCCGACGATTTCGCCGTTGACCTTGATCGGGAATGAACCGCCGTGGGCCTTCAAGACATCGTGGTCGATATCCGTACGTTCGCTGAACGGCGTGCCTGCCTCCTCGTGGCGCAGCTTGACGAGCAGAGACGGCTCACCGAACCGAACGACGACGGCCGCTTTGCTGGCTAGCCACGAGTCGTTGCCCACGCCGGTCGACTTGAGCTTCGCCTGGAACACGATGTCGTCGTGAAGCACGACGCGCACCGCGAGATTGAGATCGCGTTCGCGGATGACCTCCACGGCGATTTGTCCGAGGTCGACGGCGTCGTCGTTGGAGAACGTGGCCAGGTCGATCACGGGCTGGGTTTCGACCTCGGCGGCGGTGAACGTGGGGACGTGGGGCATGGTGCTCCTCAACAGGAATTGCAGCATTTGGGCGAGCCGGGGCGGCTCCACCTCGTGGCTCGCGGCGCCGAGTTCGGCGGCGGTCATCCATCGCCATTCGACAACATCGACGAGTTCTTCTTCGGTCCATCCGTCTCGCACCGGTTCGAATCGATCAGTTCGGATGTCGTACCAGGCCCAGTGACCGAGCTGATACGGATGCCAACGCTGGTCGGGATCGAAATCTTCATCCAAGAACGGCGCGGGCACCGTTTCGAGCACCAGCCCGGTCTCTTCGAACACCTCGCGGATCGCCGCCTGGTCGTGATTCTCGCCCGGATCGACGCCTCCCCCCGGCGTAATCCAGCGCGGAGCGACGTCATGGTTCTTGCCGTAGTGAAGGAACATCAGCACCGCGCCGCTCGGGTCGATGAGGAGCACACGCGAGGTGGCGCGGAAACTGCCGACGGGTGCCGACTCGACGCTCACGCGGTCACCGGCAGCATCCGGGCCCACCACTCGAGGATGATTTCGAAGCGTTGACGACGATGCCGTGGGCGCCCCGAACGGCTGAGTTCATGATTCTCACCGGGGAACAGCACCAGTTCGGCATCGGCGCCGTTGAGCTTCAGGCTCGAGTAGTACGCCTCCGCCTGCGAAACCGGGCAGCGCAGATCGAGCTCGGAATGAAGCACGAGTGTCGGCGTCGTGACCTGCCCAACGACGGCCTGCGGGCTCTGGGCGACGCGCTGCGCGGCGGTCTCCCCCGTGTACGCGATGCTGAAAAAAGACCCGATGTCACTGGTGCCGATGAACGCTTCTGGGTCGAGGAAGCCGCGTTCCACGATTGCCCCGGCCCAGCGGTGGTCGTGCGCGATGGTCCAGGCCGTGAGGTAGCCGCCGTACGAGCCGCCCAGGATCCCGACCCGCGTGCCATCGAGTTCCAGCCGCGATGAGATGGCTCCGTCGAGAAAGTCGAGTACGTCGATCAGATCGACCGTCCCCATCGCGTCTTTGATCGACCGTCCGTGCGCCTCACCGTAGCCGGCTGCACCCCGAGGGTTGCAGTAGACGACGGCGTAGCCGGCATCCGCGTAGATCTGGGTCTCGTCGAAGAGATGCACCGAGTACTGGGCGTACGGTCCGCCGTGGATCATGAGGAGCACCGGATGCGGCCCCTCCCCCGCAGGCACCGCGACCCAGCCGTGCACCGGGTACCCGTCGCGTCCGGTGACGGTCAGTTCATCGGCGGTCACGAGTCCCCTGGCGCGGAGCGGAGCCCCGAACTCGGTGAGCAGCTCGACCCCGTCTGCGGCCTGCGGTTCGAGCATCGCGAGCTCACCCGAGCTGTCTGGGGTTGCCAGTGAGAGCACCACCGCTCCCCCACCGGCGGCGTGGCCGCCGACCTCGACGTCGCCTGGTGTGAGGACCGTGACGCCCCCCTTATCGTCGACACGCAGCAGACGGATGCGGCCGCGCGCAGTGTCGGTGATGAGGGCCGCGGTCGCGGGCTCGAGGCTCAGTGGCGCTCCGCCGAGGTCGTGCTCGGCGGGATCCGTGAGTCGGGAGACCGTGTCGCCGTCGATCAGGTAGAGCGCGCCGTTCTTGGCGACGAAGTCGGTGCCGTCTTCGCCCATGTCTTGGGCCGTCATCCAGAGCCGGCCGTCCGGGCCGATCGCCACGTCGTCGACGGACAGCGGCTCGGGTCCGGTACGGCGAACCGGAGCTTGGTCGCCGGGCTCGAGGGACAACATCCAGACGTCGTTGCGCAGGTCAAGGTCGCGACCGTCGTGCAGCGCCGCCACGAACACCACGGCACGTCCGTCGGGCGTCACCCGGGGCGCGCGGTGGTCGGCGTCGGCGGACGTCAACTGCCGCGATTCGGGGACCTTGACGGGCTTCGGCGCCTCGCCGACGGCCGGTGCACGGTCGTAAACCGGTTCGGCGCCGACCGCAGGAACCGCGACGACAAAAAGCTGCGAGCGGCGATCGTTGGTGTACCCCATCCCGTTGGCACGGAACTTGAGTGTTGTGATCCGTCGCGCCGGTTCCGCGTTTGGTGTCAGACCCTCGACGGTGCCGTATCGTCCCTCCTCGGCCAGGTGAGCGGCGTACACGATGGACGCCGAATCCGGCGCCCAGCTGAAGTCGCCGACCCCGAGCTTCTGGTCGGTGATGGCGATCGGCTCGCCTCCGCGCGCGTCGACGATGTGCAACTGCGCCTCCACACCGCCGGAGCGAAGGAAAGCAAGCAGGGTTCCATCCGGCGAGAACCGGGGCTCGGCATCGGCGAGGCCGCGAGTCAGACGGCGCGGGGCGCCATCGGAGAGCGGCACCTCCCAGAGCTGGCCGACATTGGCGTCTGCGTCGAAGGAGGGGTGCGATACCGCCACGACGGCGCGCGACCCATCTGGCGCGACTGTCGGCCGCCCGAGCGACTGCAGCAGCTCGAGGTCAGCGATCTTCATCGGAGGACTGTCACAGCGCCGACACGAATCCCGAGATGTCTCCGACATATCGAGTGCGACTCTCCGGGATCGGATCGATCGCCGCCTGGGCGACCTCTGCCGCAAACTCGTTGACGGAGTAGAGCTTGCCCGCCTCTTCCCGGCGCGACTCGATCGCCCCCGGCTGGGCGCGCTCCAGCAGGGTGGCGGTGATCGTGCCCTCGATCATGTCGCCGGAGACCACGACGAAACCGATTCCCCTATTGTCAAGCTCGGCCAC
>JAYTXO010000300.1:0-6602 GCA_043742905.1 Microbacteriaceae bacterium
GCTGGAAGCCGCGAAGGCTTCGTGCTGCCGAACGGGCCGCGTGACTCACGTACCTTTGCCACGAAGACGGGCAAGGCGATGCTCACGGTTAACGAGCTCGAGCACCTCGAACGTCCCGAAGGAACTCTGCTGTTGCAGACGCTGCGCTCGCACGATCAATACAACACAACGATCTACAGCTTGAACGATCGTTACCGCGGCATCAAGAAGGGCCGCGAGGTCGTGTTCGTGAACCCACTCGACCTCGCCGAGCTTGGGCTCGAAGACGCACAGCTTGTCGACGTATTCACCGAGTGGCACGACGGCGTGGAGCGGGTGCTACGGAACTATCGCGTTGTGGCGTACCCGAGTGCGCGGGGGTGTATTGCGGCCTATTTCCCGGAGGCAAACGTGCTGGTGCCGCTCGATAGCGCGGCAGATGGCAGTAACACTCCGGTGTCGAAGGCTGTTCCGGTTCGGCTCGTGCGGGCGTCGTAGTCGTGTGCCCGCTTCGGCGACACGATTAGTCAGCCTCACATTCCCTGAGCTCTCGTTCACCAGTCCTCAGTTATAGAGAGTTGACTATTCGCCTGCCTCATGCCGATTCCATTCGCCAACAGTCGGATGCACTTCCGAAGCCGTCGTGCTGTCATCGTCAAGATTTTCGCGTACGGGTCTTGTTACTGAGACGCCGAGCCACCGACTCCATTGGTGGTCTCGCCCATCGTGACGGGTGCGTCGTCCTTTGGCCGGGGCATTCGGGTTATCAAGGGAAGGACGATCGCGATGAGGGCGATGACCCCTACGACCGTGTATCCCTGCGTGTATGCCTTATTCGCCCCGATGAGCGAGGCGATGATTGGCGGGCCGATCACTCCTCCAAGGCTCCAAGCAATGATCATCAGGCCATAGATCGCCCCTGAATGCTTGACCCCGAAGAAATCACCGGCCGTGGCTGGCATAGTGCCAAACCCACCCCCGTAACAGAGATAGACAATGGCGGCGAGTATTACGAACAGCGCGGGATTGCTCGCGTGCGGAATGAGGAGCAAGCAAACTCCTTGCAGGCCGAGCATGAGGCCGAAGGCCGTCATCCGACCAGTTCGATTGGATATCCAAGCCCAGAATATTCTTCCTCCGCCATTGAAGAGCGCAAGCACACCCACAACACCCGCAGCACCTGTGAGACTGTAACCGGCGATGTCCAACGCACTCGAGTTCGCCTGCGAGATGAGTGAGATACCAACAGTCGTATTGAGCGTCAAAATGGCGGTCAAAAGATACCACTGCGGTGCACGAAGGGCCTCTTTCCCGGTGTACTCCTTGAAGGCATCCCGGACTCGGCCGGTCGTCGCTGGAACCCAGCCCGGTACGGAATAACCCTGCGGCGGATTACGAAAAAATGCTGCTCCTGCGACAGAAAGCACCAGGTACCCGAGGCCAAGCGGCAAGAACGCCCAAGCGGGGTTCTGCGGGTGCATAGCGATCAGCCAGTGCGCGACAGGCGCCGTAAGGACTGCACCAAACCCGAACCCCGCAACGGCAAGGCCCGTGATGAGGCCTCGCTTGTCAGGGAACCACTTCTGCAGCATCGCAATCGGAACGATGTAGGCCAGGCCCAAGCCGAAGCCTCCAATGACGCCGTAACCGAGCACCAGAAGCCAAAACTGACTGTGGTCGTGCGCGAAAGAGGCAAGAAGAGACCCGACTGCGTAGATGATCCCGCCGGTCAAGGCGACCGGCCGCGGACCACGATTGTCCTGGATGCGTCCACCGATGTAGGTCCCTATGAAGATCATTCCGATCGTGACCTCGAAAGGCAGAGATGCTTCGGGATTGGACAATCCCATCGACGCCGGACTCTTAAGCGCAGTACTGAAAACACTCCACGCGTACACCGCGCCGATTGAGAACTGCAACAGGAGCGCCGCAACAACGATCCCCCACCGGCCTCGTGTCGGGGATGCCTGCATCGTCCGGCTTGTAGCTCTTGCGGGCTCTGACATGACTCTCCCGTTTCGTCGATAACGAAAAACCACACCCACGCAGCCAGGGCTGTTTCCCTGCGGATCACGGGCGTCACTGCCAAAACCTGATCATACCCAAATGGTCGCCGCGCGGTCGTTGAGCGTTCACCGGATCTGGCGATGTCGATCCAGGCCAAGGTCTGGGTGCCGCGTCCGTTGGGCTCCGGGCCAAGCACTCCGCTAGTTACACAGCGCCGTCGGTCCGCCAGGGCAGCGGCAGCGCAATGGCCGGTCGTTCCGCCGACACTCCGTGCGGGGGAACAATTGGCATTCCATCTGCATCGGCAAGCCCTTGCATCATTGCCTTTCGGGAACACCGGGTCGGGATCGGGCGTCGGTCGATGTTCCGGAAGGGAACCATTACGGTCGAGTTCTGGCGACCGACGATTGGTACGCCGACCATGACCGTGTGCGGCGCCCGGAGTCCGGGGGAGGAGGCAGCCCGACGGGGGCGCACCCGGCCGGCCCGCAAAGGTCCTGGACCGATCTCGAGCCTCCAAGGGGGATGTCCGGCAATCGCCCAGCCGTCCATGGCGGACGAGGCGGCCCGTCTCGCCGCCCAGCGATCGCACTGCCGCCCACACGAGCCGTCTCGCTGCATTCCAGGGGAGAGAACCGACCCGTTTTGACTATCGCAGCATCGATGTCATGGGGATCCCTCGGGGCTGCGGTGTTGCTCGGCAACAGCGCGCACCGCCGTGACCGCCTGGGCGAACGCGTCAGAGGGCGCGGCACCCTGCGCGCTAGCTCGACCCACGGCGTACCCCACGAGGTAGGTCGTGACGGGTGCCGCTGGCCTGACCGATGCCCGGGCCGCGAGGCCCGCGGTGCCGAGTACGGCCTCCAGGTCTAGTTCAATTGCGTCAAGTCGCAGTGCGGGCAGCAGTTCATCTACCCACTGCCGCACCGCCGCGACCATGTCATCGTCGTTCATTCGCTCACCTCACGTGATCGTCGGGCGCCGTCACGCGCCGTCTGGCGGCATCCGCCCAGCTGTCGATGTCGGCGGTCGAGTCGTCGGGCACCTCGACCTCTCGAAGGCGGAGCGGCTCGACGACGGCTCGCAACGACACGCCCTCCAGCAACTCAATCGCGTCAAGCGACGCGTGCAGGGCGCCGGCACGATAGAGCGCCGCGAGGTATTGGCGGCGTCTCTCTCCGTCGATAGCGATCAGCCCGTCCACGCTGGTGGGTGCCGTACGCGCCGCCGTGAGTAACGCCGCGACGGCGCCGCGCACGTCCGGCATGTCGCAGGCGAGCACGAGCACCCAGTTGCTGGGCCCGCCCGCCGCCAGTTGCTGCATCCCCGCGCCGAGCGCCGCCGCGGGACCACCATGGGGCGGCATCTCGCGAACGAACACGGTCGACACCGGGAGCCCGGGCACGGCGTCGCCGACGACCACGACACGCTCGGCCCCCGAGGCGGCCATGATCGCGATCTGGAGCAGCGATGAGCCGTCGGCGAGCAGCTCCGCCTTCGCGATGCCGCCGAGACGGGATGCCCGCCCTCCGCACAGAATCACCGCATCGAAGACCATAGGCTCAGACTACGTCCGTCCCATCTGCTGGCAGCCCGAGGGTGCCCTCGATGGTGGTGTCTCGCGCCGCAGAAGGGATCACCTCTCTTCCTGCACTGAATCATGCGGTCGCCGATCGTGCGGCCCAACTTCCGATGCCCACCACCATCGGGGATACGGCCGTGTTTCTTGATATCGACATGTACAGGGCCGCCCGGGTGGGTTGATCAAGCCACGTCAGCCGCGGGATCCGATACCTGTCCAAGACCCGCTGCACTGTGGGAGGGGGAACATGGAGGGGGAACATGAAGGTGATAGCGATGCGGTGCGGCCCGACTGTCTGGTGAACCGCAACCTGCACAAATCCTCGCGGCAATCTCAGGACATCGGGCAGCTGATCTGGAAGGCCGAGAAGTCCCCACGCCGAGGCGTAAGAACTGTCGAGGTCACGGGCAAGTCGGCTTCTTGATCGTCAGCGTCACGGGCGTCGACTTGTTGACGACGGCCTGCGCTGCGGGTACTTGGGTGACGATCTTGCCGAGGTCCGGATCCTTCGGCCCGCTCGCCACCTGACAGCCCTGGGTGAAGTTGCTGAAGCCGGCTGTCTGGAACTGGGATTGGCCGCTGCTGTAGCTCTGACCCAACACGTTCGGTGCCGGCGTCGCCTGCCCGTTGCTCGTGTAGACAGTCACCGTGCTGCCACGGGAGACCTGAGCGCCCTCTGCCGGGCTGACGCTCGAAACAGTCCCCGCGGGCAGATTGGAATCCTGCGGCCCGCCGTCCAGGTAGCTCAGTTGAGCGAGTCCGATTGCGGACATCGCAGCTTGAGGCGTGCCGCCAACGAGGTTGACAGGAACACTCGTTGGCGCGCCCGCCAACAGCCGGGTGGATGGCGGCGGGAAGTTACCGCCTCCTCCCAGACCGGGGTACGCGTCGATAGACCGCGCGATTGGTCGGAAGATCGAATGACGAAGCACAGAAGCGTTGATGCCGTTGACGCGCGCACTTCGGAGCGGCTGGTTACCGGAGATGTTGCCGACCCAGACGGCGGTCGACGTTTTGTGTGACGACCCCACCATCCAGGTGTGGACCGAGTTATCCGTCGTTCCTGTCTTCCCGATGTAGGTCGTGCCATCATTCGGGTTGGATCTTCCAGCCGTCCCGCCGCTGGCGAGTACGCCTGCCATCGCGTGTGCTGCCGCGCTGGCGGCGTCCGGGGTAACGAGCGGGGATTGTGCACAGTGAGCGCTCTCGCCGCTGGTGAGCCTGCCGCTGGGGGTCACCACCTGATCGATCAGAGTCGGATGGCAGTAGTAGCCACTGTCTGCGATCCCGGCAAAGGCAGCCGCCTGGGTGACCGGCGCGACATTGTTGATGCATGCCCCGATAACACACGAGGGTTCTGTGTCCAGGTCTGAACCGTTTTGTTTGCCATCCGCTCGGTGCATTCCCAGCGAAATAGCGATGTTCCGGGTCGTGCACTGGTCGACCGTGGTGCCCATCTGGAGGAACACTGAGTTCACGGAACGGGCTGTTGCGCGCATCACTGGGTACGGGCCGCCCTCGTTCTCGTCGTTTCGGAAACCGAAAGGACCGCTCCATCCGCCTTTTGCGTCGGGGCACGTGTCTGGGAAGGCGGCTTGGTTCAGCTGTCGCACGCTCGCGTTGAAGGTCTCGTTGACTCCGTGTCCCGCCATCAAGAATGCGAGCAGCGTGAAGGGCTTGTAAGTCGATCCGGGCTGGAAGCCTTGCGATCCGCCGTAGATGTAATCGTCACTGAAGTTCACCGACGTGCTGCTTGGACTCAACTGGGTTGGGTCGTTGTTAAAGTTTTTGTTCTGCGCCATGTCCAGGATGCGCCCGGTGCCTACCTGGGTCGTGACCGCCGAGGCGCCGAGCGCGAACCCCGTGAATGTCGCGGGAGCGTACTGCTTCACCGTGCTATTTGCGGCGTCTTGCAATGCCGGAACGATGGAGACGTAGACCTTATAGCCGCCCTTCTTCCAGTTCGCGAGTTGCGTGGGCCTGTCACCGCCGAGGCCCGACACGTTCCCGTGCGCGATCCGAGCAAGCACGTCCTCGCACACGAACCGATACCCGGAAGCCGCGTTGAGGCATCCGTTCTTCGGCGCTTGGAGGTGAACAAACTTGGTATCGACCGGCGTCTTCAGCGCCTCCCGGTACTGCGCGCTCGTGATGTAATGCTCCGAGTGCATGAAGCCGAGGATCACGTTCCGTCGTGCCTCGTTCGCCCCGTAGTTGGCCGCACGGTTAAGCCCGTTCCTGACGGGATTTTGAACGATGGCCAGGAGGCTCGCCGCCTGCGCAACTGACACCCGCCCGGCAGAAATCCCGAAATACTCCTCGGCGGCGCTCTGCACGCCGTAAGTATTGACGCCCATACCGACGATATTGAGGTAGGCCGCGAGGATCGTCTGCTTGGAGTACTTCTTCTCCAGGCCGATGGCGTACTTCATCTCCTGCAGCTTGCGACTCAGGTTGGGATACACCGCAGCTTTGAGATCCTTCGCGCGTTGTTGGTCGGAGACCCCCGTCTCGTTGAACGCCTCCTGTACGCGGATGTTGCGCACAACTTGCATGGTGATCGTCGATGCGCCGCTTGACGAGGACCCCATCACCTGCCCGATCGCCGCGCGTGCGACCGACGGGACGTCGACACCGCCGTGGTCGTAGAAGCGGCGGTCCTCACCGGCGACAGCCGCGTACTTCAGGTAGTTGCTCATCTCATCGAGAGGCACCCCCTCACGGTTTTGGTCGAAGACCGTGGCGATGTGGAAGTCGGATCCGTCGGAGTTCTTAGCGACGATCTCGTCAAGCTGGCTCTGTCTCCCGATCACCATGTATTCCGGCAGAGACTCGAAGATACCGAGCGTGTTGGTGGTCGTCATCCCCGTCACCGCGAGCGCGGGGGCAACCATCACGGTAACCAGGAGTCCGGCGATGGCGCTGAACCCAAGGAATCCGAGAAGGGCAACGAGGAAGCTGCTTGCCGACTTTCTAGGAGAAGTCATCGAGTGAAGGTTACGGCCGGGTATCTCGTTTCATCCTGAAAGGTTCC
>JAYTXO010000301.1:0-1766 GCA_043742905.1 Microbacteriaceae bacterium
GGCTAAACGAATACGACTACAACACTGACCGGTGGGCTCCTTATGAGGACTTGATCTTCCATCTTTGCGAAGACGGTCATTGCACAAGCACGGACGGCACCGTGTACAAAGGTCCGGTCAGCGGTGTCGCAATTGCGCTGTACTACGAGCACGACGGAACATTGGTTTCGGATGTACTGGAGGTCATGCCGCCGCCGCAGACCTACACGCGACGGCTTTTTGTGAGACCTCAGGAAGCACTCGACGGGACCTTTCACCTTCGACCCGGTCAAGATCCCGCCGCGCTGGTGTTTCACTACGACCCGAAATCTGCCAGCGAATAGGTAGTGCAGGTATGTTGAATAGCGCTTTTCCGTCGAGCCCAACTCGGTAGTCAAAATGAACCAACCCGGGTTTCGTGCCTCTTTCCTTTTTTGAAAGGATTCGGTTATGCCCAACAAATATCCCCTCGAGGTTGGTGAGCGTGTGACCAGGACCGCTCTCGATCGTCTGCCTGATTGATCATCTTCATGGGCCGCGTGCCGCGATCTGATGGGCCCGAACTTTAGAGGTGTATTTGTCCACGCATCGGTCTCTGGGAAGAAGCTCGTCGATGACCTTGCCAATGAGCAGCAGCGCGCCCGCGAACGACTCGGCAGCCTCCGCAGCCAGGCCGGCGCTTGGCAACTGCTCCCCCACCTGATCGCGCAGCCGGTGGTCCACACCGAGTATCTGCAGAAAGAGCTGAGGATGAATGCGATGGCAGCGGGCAGCACTCAGACAGTTAACCGATGCGGGAGTACTCACCGAGGCCACTGGCCAACGAAGGAACCGGGTATGGCAGCAGCCAGAGATTCTCGGGATCCTCGACAACTACGCAGCGACCATCCGCCGCTAACGGATTGGCTCCAACAGCTATGGCCAAATCATGACTACGGGTGGCGCAAAATAGAAAAAGGCCCGAATCTGGCGAGAGATTGCGGGCCTTTTCGTACACCCCCCGGGACTTGAACCCGGAACCCACTGATTAAGAGTCAGTTGCTCTGCCAATTGAGCTAGAGGTGCGCAAATCCGGGATGAACCGGACCGAGGGTCCACGATAGCACCCCGATAGGCTCACACGCCAAACGGGAACGTAGGCTCGAGGCATGACCCCATCCGCCCGCCTGGAAGCCGGACAGCCGGCCCCCGATTTCACCCTCCCCGACCAAAACGGCGCTCCGATCTCGCTCTCGAGTCTGCGCGGCCGGAAGGTCCTCCTGTACTTTTACCCGGAGGCCGACACCCCCGGGTGTACGACCGAGGCCTGCGACTTCCGCGACAACCTCGCCACCCTCAGCGGTGCCGGCTACGCGGTCTACGGCGTCTCGCGCGATGACCTCCCGAAGCTGCAGACGTTCGCCGCGGGGCACGGTCTGAGCTACCCGTTGCTGAGCGATCCGGATCGCCGCGTGCACGAGCTTTACAACACATGGGGCGAGAAGTCGCTCTACGGCAAGACCGTGACGGGCGTCATCCGCTCGACCTTCGTGATCGACGAGGAGGGCATCATCACGCTGCCGCTCTACAACGTCAAAGCGACAGGACACGTGATCGCCCTCAAGAAAAAGCTCGGTATTTGAGTTCGCGCCGCGCTCCGCTGGGCCGCCGCGCTCCGCTGGGGCAGCTCGGCCAGTTGGGCCTCAGCCGACGGTACGACGCATCCGGTCAAGCAGGGCGGGGCCCGTCCGATCCAGGATGCGCCCTCCCATGCGCACGCCAAGCACCAGTGACCCGGCGCCCCAGAG
>JAYTXO010000302.1:0-5434 GCA_043742905.1 Microbacteriaceae bacterium
CGAGATTGAGGATGACGTCGACTACGCAACCGCGTGGATGCACATCACGACCGCCTCGCCGGGCTTCCTCGAGTACGAGAAGACCACCGAGGGTCGGCGGATGCCGATCTTCAAGCTGCGCCGCCACTAGGCGATCGGGCCCAGGAGGCTTCCCGCTACGGTCGAGTGGATCGACTCGGTATCGGACGGGTGGTAGATCCCCGCGAGCACGTCGCGCTGCAGCCGGGCCAGCTCACCGCTCGCGCGATATCCGCTGCCGCCCGCCGTGCGGAGAGCCTGATCGACGACGTAGCGCGCGGCCTCCGTCGACCGGTGCTTCGCACCCGTCAGGTAGCGGAACCAGTTGCTGCCGTGATCGACGAGGGTATCGACGTCGGCCGCCAGCCCCTCGAGTTCGGGACGGAGCGCGTCGAGCGCGAGGGCGGCATCTGCGACCCGCCACCGGATGTCTGGATCCTGCGCGTACGACGCGCCGGCGTTCTTGAGGCTGCTGCGCTTGTGCGCCGCTTCGACCGCTAACTCGAGCGCGCGGTCGGCGATGCCGGCGTAGACCGAGCCCATCAGCAGGAGAAAGTTGGAGAAGATCGCGAAGACGAAGGGGTCGGCGTTCGGCCCGACGGGAAGGAATCGCGCGACGTCGGTGTCGGCCACGACGGCGTGATTGAGCATCGTGGTGTTGCTCTGGGTGGCGCGCATGCCGAGTGTGTCCCAGTCACTGAGGATGCTGACACCCGCAATGGGGGTTACTGGTGTCTCGCGCCGGAGGAAACCGTGCACCAAGCGCTCGCCGTTCTCGGTGCCCTCGCCAGACGTCTGCTTGCCGAAGATGCCGAGTCGGGTCCAGGCGGGCGAGAGCGAGGTAAACACTTTCGTTCCGGTGAAGGCAAAACCGCCGTCGACGCGTTCGACGTTCGTCAGCGAGTCCCAGAGCACGAGATCGTTGCCACCCTCGCTGATGGCGAACGCGAACAGCTCGCCCTGCGCGGCATCCTCAAGCACCCAGTCCAGCCGGGTGTCACCGCGATCGTGGAGCACCCGCGCGACCCCCATCCAGATCAGGTGCATGTTGATTCCCAGTGCGGTGGCCGGGGCGTACGCCGCAAGCAACCGCTGGTCGCGTGTCACCTCGAGCATGCGGCGCGGGGCGAGGTAGCCGGCGGCGCGCAACTCGTCGAGGTCCTCGGTGAAGAAGGAGTTGTCGCGGTCATATCCGGCGGCACGGGAGCGGATGCGGTCGAGAAGTTCGGGGGTCAGAACAGACACCGCTTCAGGCTAGCCGCGCGGCTGCTGCGGCGCTGAGGTGCGGGCGGCTGCCAGTTCCTCGGCGATCGCGCGCACCCCGAGCTCCACCTCGGCGAAGGAGGTGCTCAGGGGCGAAAGCCCGAGCCGGATTCCAGTTGGCCGCCGGAAGTCGGGGATCACACCGCGCTTCCAGAGCCGCGGCATGAGCATCTCGAGGGCCGGGTGGTCGAGGGTGATGTGGGATCCGCGGCGCGCGGGGTCGCGGGGCGTTGCGAGCACGGCGTCCGGAAGCAGCTCGCTGGCGAGCGCGATCGCGAACTCGGTGAGGGCGATCGACTTGGCTCGGATGCCCGCCAGGCTGGCTTCGTCGATGAGCGCAAGCGTGTCCTGCAGGCCGACCATGCCGAGGATGGGCGGTGTGCCGCTGAGGACCCGCCGCATCCCGACGCCCGGCTGGTAGCCCTGCGGCATCTCGAAGGGGCGGGCCGAGCCGAGCCAGCCGGCGATTGGCTGGCGGAAGGCTTCCAGGTGGGCCGCATTCACGTACGCGAAGGCGGGCGCTCCCGGGCCGCCGTTGAGGTACTTGTAAGAACACCCGACCGCGAAGTCGACGCCGAGCTCGTCGAGCTCGTGCTGGACCACGCCGACCGAGTGGCAGAGATCCCACAGGATGAGGGCGCCAACGTTGTGCACGAGCTCGGTGATCGCGGGGAGTTCGGCGAGGAATCCGGAGCGGTAGGCGATCGCGCTGAGCACCACGATGGCGGTGCGCTCGCTCAACACCTCGGCGAGGCGCTCGGGCGTAACATCCCCCTCGTCGACCCAGCGCACGTTAAGCCCGCGTTCCGCGGCGATCGACTCGACGAGGTAACGATCGGTCGGGAAGTCGTCGCGGTCGATGACGATCTCGTTGCGGCCAGGGCCATCCGTGACCTGCGCCAGCTCGATTGCGGCGCGGATCACTTTATAGAGCAGCACGGTGGTCGAGTCGCCGATCACCGTCTGACCGGATGCCGCGCCCAACGCCACGCGCCCGAGCTCGTCGCCGATCCGCACAGGCAGCTCGAGCCAGCCCTCGTCCCAGCCGCGGATGAGCCGCTCACCCCACTGCTCTCGCATCACCGCGTTCACCCGATCGACGGATGCCGCGAGCGGTCTCCCGAGCGAGTTGCCATCCAAGTACGCGGCGACGCCCGGCGCGGGCAGAAACCGGTCCCGGTAACTCGCCAGCGGATCGGCCGCGTCGAGTTCGGTCGCCGAAGGGTTGCTCATGGGCCGAGCCTATTCGGCCTGAGCCGTGCTTCCGCTCCGCTCACTCGTCGAAGAGAATCGCGTAGACCCCGGTCTGCCCATTCGCCGCCGAACATCAGATCCGTCACGAAATAGGCACCCTCGCGCATCCCGAGCCGGCGGCAGAGCGAGATCTCGGCACGCAGGTTTTCGACACTCGCCGAGGTGACGTGAGGGCAACCCTCTTCGCGGCTCTGATGGAAGTGCTCGTCATCGACATTCGCCGCCGCCATGAGGCGGAGCGTCAATCGCTCGGTGTGAATCGCTCCGGGGAGGGAGCCCGGCAGGCGTCAGCGTCAGCGTCAGCGTCAGCGTCAGGCGTAGCGGGAGACTGCGCGGGTGAGATGCCCCCTGCTCGGCACACTCCGGTTGTGTAGGACCGTCCTACACAACCGGAACGAAACGAACAGAACTATGCCGCCCCGAACTACGGCGCCCCGAAATCGGCGAGCACGGCGGCAAGTTGCTCAACGGCCCAGTCGAGTTCCGACTCCTCCACCACGATGGGCGGAGCGAGGCGGATGGTCGAGCCATGCGTGTCCTTGGCGAGCACGCCGCGTGCGGTGAGCGCCTCGCAGACGGCCCGGCCACTCGCAAGCGCCGGATCGATGTCGATGCCGGCCCAGAGTCCGACGCCACGGACCGCGACCACCCCGTGACCGATGAGCGCCTCCAGCGCCGCCAGCAGGTGCCCGCCCAACGAGGCAGCTCGAAGCTGGTATTCGCCGGTCTCGAGCAGGCCAACGACGGCGAGTCCGACGGCCGCCGCCAGCGGGTTGCCGCCGAAGGTCGAGCCGTGCTGTCCGGCCTTCAGTACCCCGAGCACCGAGGCGTCGCCTACGACCGCGCTCACCGGCACGATCCCGCCGCCGAGCGCCTTGCCAAGCAGGTAGAGATCCGGGATGACGCCCGCGTTGTCGCACTGGAACGTCGCGCCGGTGCGCCCGAGGCCCGACTGGATCTCGTCAGCGATGAAGAGAATATTGCGCTCGCGCGTAAGCCGACGCACCTCCGGCAGGTACGACGCCGGCGGCACGATGATGCCCGCCTCGCCCTGGATCGGTTCGAGGAGCACCGCGACCACATCGTCATCCAGTGCCGCCTCGAGGGCTGCTGCGTCACCGTATGGCACGGAGACGAAGCCAGGCGTGTACGGACCGAAGTCGGCCCGAGCATCCGGGTCGTTGCTGAAACTGATGATCGTGGTCGTTCGCCCATGGAAGTTGCCGTCGGCAACGATGATCTTCGCGCGGTCGTGCTCGACACCCTTCACGCGGTAGCCCCAGGCACGCGCGACCTTGATCGCAGACTCGACGGCCTCAGCGCCGGTATTCATCGGCAGCACCATGTCCTTGCCAGCGAGCTTCGCGAGGCCCTCAAGGAACGGGCCGAGCACGTCGTTGTGGAAGGCGCGGCTCGTCAGGGTGATGCGGTCCAGCTGGGCTTTCGCGGCATCCACCAGCACCGGATGACTGTGGCCGAAGTTGACAGCGGAATACGCGGCCAGGCAGTCCAGGTAGCGTTTGCCGTCGACGTCCGTCACCCAGGCGCCGAAGCCGGTCGCGACTACGACCTCCAGCGGGTGGTAGTTGTGAGCGCCGAACTCTTCGACCTGCTCGATGTAACGCTCGCTGATCGAGCTCACGCCAGTCGAGCTCAAGCCCGTCGAGCTCGTCGAGACCGCGCTCACCGCCGCAGCTCCAACGTGCAGCACTTCACTCCACCGCCGCCAAGCAGCAGCTCGGAGAGGTCGACGCCATGCGGGGTGAAGCCGCGCTCGGTGAGCTGGCGCTCAAAGTCGGTGGCGCGCGCTGCGATGATCACGTTCTTACCGTCGCTGAAGGAGTTCAGGCCGAGAACGGCGGCGTCCTCGTCGTTGACGATAACCGCGTCGGGAAAGCGCTCATCGAGGATGGCGAGCGAGGTCGCGTCGAAGGCCTTCGGCAGGTAGGCGACACTGCCCGGGCCGCCGTTCGAGTCCAAGACGGCGAACGCGGTGTCCAGGTGGTAGAACGCCGGGTCCACCAGGGTGAGGGTCACGACCTCTCGCTGGTAGATGCGGCGGAGCTCGTCGTGGCTCGCCGTGTCGCTTCGGAACCCGGTGCCCGCGTAGATCGTGTCGCCGACGAGCAGGAAGTCCCCTTCACCCTCGTTGGTCTCGACCGGCGCCTGCACCTGGAATCCGGTCGCGGCAAACCACTCCATATAGGCGGGGCCCTCGGCCTGACGTTCCGGGTATTGGAACTTCGCGCCGTAGGCAATCCCGTCGAGCACGAAACCGCCGTTGGCGGCGTAGACCATGTCGGGCAGCCCGGAGATACCGTCAATCAGCTGCACCTCGAAGCCGAGCTCGAGGTACTTCGTGTAAAGGGTCTCCCACTGGCGAACAGCGAGGCTCGTGTTTGTGGGGTCTTGCGGATTCATCCACGGGTTGATCCGGTAGCTCACGGTGAAGAACTCTGGCCGGCACATCAGCACGGTGCGGCGAGTGGCCACGCGCGCGGGGGCCGTGGCGGAAGGCTGGGTGAGAGTCATGTCCCCAGTGTGACACGCACGCATCCGGATGTTCAGAGCGTCCTGCGCACTGAATCTGCGTGATTGGTTTCGCACGCGCAAGATATCGCACTACTCTGGTGCATCGTGGACAATCTCGACTACGGCATTCTCGACCTTCTCCGCCAGAACGCCCGTGCTGGCTACGGTGACATCGGCGAGCGCGTGGGGCTCTCGGCGTCGGCGGTGAAGCGGCGCGTCGATCGGCTGGTGGCCGACCGCGTCATCCGCTCGTTCACGATCCAGGTGGACCCCGCCGTCGACGGCCTCGGCACGGAGGCATACGTCGAGCTCTTCTGCCGCGGCACCGTCGCTCCCGACGAGTTGAAGCGCATCCTGTCGGGCGTGC
>JAYTXO010000303.1:0-2106 GCA_043742905.1 Microbacteriaceae bacterium
GGCCGCTCATCTGCTGCGCCGGCGGATTCGAAATCGGCGAACGACTCCTGGCCCATCTTGATGCCGCTCACGGCGCATCCGAATTCCGCATCGCCAACCTCGATGATCGACCTCAGCGACGGGCAGTGCTCGAGCGAGTCGCCCACCACCGACGCGAACTCGGCGTCGTAGAACAGCAGGGTCGCCTCGGAGTGATCCAACACGTAGCGCACCTCCGACGGCGAGAGGCGCGGATTGAGCGAGACGAGGATGCCACCGGCAAGAGGCACCGCGAATTGCGCAATCAACATCTCGGGTGTATTCGGTGACAGGAAAGCCACGCGGTCTCCTGGGTCGATGCGCGAGCGGATGGCGCGAGCCATTGTCTCCGTAAGGGCCGCGAATTGCAGATAGGTGTAGTGCCGCGCACCGTAAACGATGGCCGCCTTAGACGGGAAGACCTCGGCGGAGCGCTTGAGGAACCGCAACGGAGTGAGCGGCGAGTCGTTCGGCGAATCGAGTGGTGGTGTGGTCGTCGCCATGGCATTTCTCCCTTGAAATGATCATCGTGAACGGTCCGGGAGTCGGTGACTCTGGCCTGTTACGATGCAGGCTAAGGGAACATCGAAGTGCCCGACTACCGCCTTAAGGAGGTAGAGCAATGACCGCGACGACACCGGGATCCGAACCCTCGTACGACCTGGACCTGCTTCAAAAAAGCCTTCGCGTGCTCTCATCGCGCATCGACCTCCCTGTAACCTTCGGGGGGCTCGCCACTCGCGATGGCGCCCCGCTCACCTCGTTCGTCGGGACGCTCGGCCACAGCATCCACGGGCTGGTCATCGAACCGACGCAGGGCCTCGGTGGTCGGGCGCTCGCAGAGCGCAAGCCCGTCGCCGCCACGCACTACCGCCAGGCGACGTCAATCACCCACCGCTACGACCGCGAGGTGACGGCCGAGGGAATCGTCTCTCTGCTCGCAGTGCCGATCGTGGTCGATGGGGCCGTTCGTGCAGTGATCTATGGCGGCCAGCGCACCCCGACCCAGTTCGGTGACGCGGTGTTGCAGGGGGCGCTTCGCGTAGCGAGTGCACTCGCCTGGGACTATTCGGTCCACGACGAGGTGGAGCGCCGCCTTGCCGCGATAGAGGGTGAGGGCGGGCTCCCCGGGGTGGGAATCGCCGATCCGGTCGAGCGTCAGGATCGCCGGGCGCTGTTCGCAGAACTCCGAGAAATCGGCAGGGAGATCGACGATCCGATACTCGCGCGTCGGCTCGAACGCGCCTCCCACGCACTCAGCCCTAGGAAGGCGATAGCCTCCTCCGGTTCGCCGCCGCTCGCCCCACGTGAACTGGACGTTCTCGCGCAGGTGGCCCTTGGCAAACAGAACGCTCACGTCGCGCGCCAGCTGGGTCTCACCGAAAGCACCGTGAAGAGCTACCTCTCCTCAGCGATGCGCAAGCTCGGGGCCGAAAGCCGCTACGAAGCGGTGATTGCGGCTCGTCGCGCTGGGCTCATCCCGTAGTCACGCGAGTGAGCGGACAGAGTCGAGCCGCTCTCTCCGGAGGCACTGCAGCTCGCTGTCGAATCACAGAGTTCGTGGCGTTCGCCCGGTTCGAGATGGCGCCAGTGGACGTCTATGAAAACACTGGCAGTGATGGCACCCTCTGCATCATCACCGACCAGGTTGAGTGCGGAGGGCCGGTTGCACCAGGATCCCACTCCCGCTCTGCTACTGGCCAGCACTGAACTTGTCAGCGGCCCTCTCAGCGGCCCTCTCAGCGGAACGGGCCGGCCGCGCGGTTCTCGTCACCACCACGCCCCGTGCGAACGCCACGGGGATGAGAGCCGCCCGATTGCTCACCCGCCAGGCACGCATGATTCGGGCGAGATGCCACTTCACCGCCTACGGGCGATAGGCCGTTTCCTCGGTGATCTGATCATTTGAACGGCCGGATGCCGCCAGTGCGAGCATCTCGAGCGCTGGGCTCTCGACCTCCCCGGGCACCGCCACGAGTTCGAGTGAATCGCCATCGATCGGCCGAGGGGCATCCCCGACTCAGGCTTCGGCCCAGCAGGAGCCGAGTACGACGGCAATGAGAGAGGCGCGCCCCATCACCACGGAAA